>NZ_JAZQIJ010000134.1:0-22362 GCF_045541095.1 Methanobrevibacter sp. | reverse complement strand
TATGGGTTTTAAAGATAAACTTAAAAAGGCATTATGGTCTGCAAAAAAAGATGATGTTGAAAAGCATAATATCATTGGTAAAACAGATTCTATTGAAAGTCACAATAATTTAAATGAGAAAGAAACCAAAACCTTGGAATTAGAGGATGAAACAAGAGACAACAAACACCTAATAGATAAAAGCTTTAAATATCTTGATGATTTAATCCACAATGGGCAAAAAGAAATCATTTTGGATTCAGATATTATTTTAAATGATGGGGAGGAGGTGGAATATTCTGCAGGAATTAAATTGGATGCGGATGATTTGATCATTGATGGAAACAACCATACAATCGACGCTAAAGGAAAAACAAGAATATTCAAATGTAGCGCAAAAAATGTCATGATTAAAAATCTAGTCTTGAAAAATGGATTTAAGGAAAAAACATCCGGAGCAATATTCAATGACCATGGAGAGTTGACTGTTGAGGATTCCACATTCATTGAAAACACTGCTAAACTTGCTGGTGCAATATACAATAACCACGGTGAGTTGACTGTTGAGGATTCCACATTCATTGAAAACTCTGCAAAATATGGAGGAGCAATAGACAATTATTATGGCGAGGCTGTTATCACTGATACCACTTTCGAAAAAAACACTTCAGAGAAAAATGGAGGAGCAATAAGGAATTGGGAGGGGGAGTTGAACATCATCAATTCCACATTTTCTAAAAGCATCAGCGAGGCAATATACAATCATGAAGGAAAAATCAACATTAAAGATTCCACATTCGAAAAAAACACCAGTCGGGCAATAGTCAATAATAGGGGTCATTTAAATGTAAATTTATCCACATTCACTGAAAATACATCAGACAGTGATGGGGGAGCAATATATAATGTCAAAGGCAATCTGAATATTACCGAATCCAACTTCTTTAAAAACACTGCCATATGGGGAGGGGCAATATACAATTATGGTGAGGCAGATATCACGAATTCCACATTCACTGAAAACACTGCTAAATTTGCTGGTGCAATATACAATAATGACAAATTAAATATTGTAAAATGTGAAATTTGCGCCAATAACTCTTCAGATAGCATAATCTTCAATAGAGCATTTCTAGAATCAAAAAACTGTAAATTCATCAATAACAAAACAAAATATGTCCTATACAATAACTACGAAAAGTTCAATATCAGCATTATCGGAGGAAAATTTTTTAAAAACAAGGTTGAAAAGGCCGTGATTTTAAATAAGGGATTTTCATGCACGCTTCAAAACACTGTCTTTGAAGGCAATCTTAGTGATGATTCGAACAATATAATCAATTGCGGAAATCTGACTTTAATACGCTGTGAAATAAAGGATGATGAAAAAAGCATATTGAATGAAACCCACACATTTCTGCATCAGTCCAAAAACCTTGAAAATAAAATTTATGGAAATGGATTGGTAGAAAGTGACACTGATAGGAATAAATTTGATTTCAGATGGCTAGATGAAAAAATCCATGAAGAAAATATCAAAAAAATAGTTCTCGACCATGACATAAATCTTTCAAGCCATGAAGTTTTCTTTTATGAAGGGGGAATCGAACTTGATGTTGACGATTTGATAATTGATGGGGCAGGACATTCAATTGACGGAGGAGATAAAACACGAATTTTTATCATTACCGCAAACAATGTCACCTTAAAAAACATCATATTCAAAAATGCCCATCAGCCAAATTCTCATTATAATCAATTAAACATCTCAGGAGGGACAATAAGAATCAACAAAGGAAATGACCTGACGATGGAAAACTGCAGCTTCATAAATAATGTGTGTGAAAATAATCAGGGTGCGATACACGTCAAAAAAGGAAAACTGAACATAAGTGGCTGTGAATTTACACATATCACTGGTGGAGCAGTATATGGCTCGGATACTAACTTGATCATCTCTGATTCGAAGTTTACGCAAATTGCAGGTGAAGCAATAAAAAACTTTGACGGAAAATTGGATATTTCCGATTCCACATTCGCCCAGAATACTGGCCAAACAATATATGATTCACATGGAAAGCTATGCATATCAAATTCCGTATTCATCAAAAATTTAGACATAATACGTAGTTCTGATGGAGAATTAAGAATTTGTGATTCCACATTCACAGAAAATGCATCAAAATCAGAAAGTGGAATAATACATATCTATGGAGGAAAGCTTGATATCTCCAATTCCAGATTTACCAAAAACACGACTGAAAAAGAGGGAGGGGTGATACACAATAATGGAGGTGCATTAAACATCACCGACTCGACTTTCATCCAAAACACGGCAGAACGCAACGGAGGATCAATACTAAATGACAATGGAGACGTAAGCATAATCAATACTGAATTCGTCCAAAACACTGCAAAAGAGTTTGGTGGGGTGATTTTTAATGCTGGGGGAGAAGTGAATATTTCAGATTCAACCTTCGATGAAAACATGGCAAATGAAGGTGGAGGGATAAACAATTATTTTGGTGAGCTGAAGCTTTCAAACACTGCATTTACAAAAAATACAGTATCATCATATGGAGGTGCAATATGCAATGGCGGTGAGTTGACTTTAACTGAGTGTGGATTTGCAAATAACGCTGCATATAAGGATGGAAGCGACATATTCAATCGATCAAGGGTATTTTCTGAAGAACACATCTCTCAGCCAATGCCTCTTCAAAATAGTGATGAAGGCAAATTCTATCAGCTGAAATCATTGAATGAAAATCAGAAGGATTTCACTTACCTCACCGAATTGATATCTGCCGCAGGCAACGGAATAAAACTGGAATGCAATATTCTTTTAGATGCATCGGGCAATGAATATAAGACTTATAAAGATGGGATTAAAATCGATAGAAATGATTTCATCATTGATGGGGGCGGCCATACGATAGATGCCCAGGGATTGACAAGAATATTTGAATTTGCAGGTGAAAACATTCAAGTCAAAAATATCACGCTGAAAAACGGATTTACAAAGTTCAGAGGAGGCGCAATACACAATAATGGAAACGGATTGAAGATTATAAATTCCACATTCACCAGAAATGCGGCGCATTATGGTGGAGCGGTATACAACGGCCAAGGCAGGCTGAACATCACCGAATGCGTATTTGCTGAAAACACGGCAAACAGTTCTGGAGGTGCAATACAGCATTATGATGATGAATTGGATATTTCAAACTCAACATTCGAGAGAAACGCCTCAAATAGTGATGGAGGAGCAATTGATAATATTGGGGGCAAATTAAATGTAATCGACTCCATATTCGACAAAAATACTGCAAAATGGCATGGCGGTGCAATATACAATGTCAATGCAAAAGAATCTAATATTAAAAACTGCAGATTAAGTGGCAATGAACCTGAAGACATTAGAAAAAGTTGATGAAACCCATATTGCGTTCTTGTAATCTGATGTATTCTCACAATCATATTATTCTCAGAAGTATTATTGGAGATTAGTTTAGGAAAATAAATGTATAAAAACTCTTTTAAATTAACTTAAATGAATTCAATTTAAACAAATGATTAGAACAAGATTTTAAACCATATGCTACAGGTATTATTTAAAACCGTGTTGTTGACTACAATCAGTAGTATGCGACACCAGTTAGTGCATCATATTAATGCACGTTTTTAACTGCTAAGACATTATGGTTGAAAAAGGGCATTATACTAAATCTCAAGAAGGTTTAATATCTGCCTTTGGTCAAATTTATGTAAATCAAGATGATTTTGACTGGAAATTGCCAAGTATCTTGCACATGTACAATCTTTACGTGAAGATGCAGATTATGGTACTGTTGATGGAATTACTGAAAGAATTACAAAATATGGATAA
Organism: Methanobrevibacter sp.; assembly: GCF_045541095.1. GTDB lineage: Archaea > Methanobacteriota > Methanobacteria > Methanobacteriales > Methanobacteriaceae > Methanocatella. The sequence continues at coordinate 18,494 of NZ_JAZQIJ010000134.1, read as the reverse complement.
AACATGATGAAGAGTTTATGAAAGAATCTGAAAAGTTTTTATAATTATTTTTATATTTTTGATTGGCAAATTTTATGTTAAATATTTTCGTTTAGAAATATTCACATTTTTTTGTTTTGAGATTTTTGAGAACTATACAATAATTCTTGTAGTTACAATTTGTAAATAAAATTTTAAAATATAATAGTTACTTCCAAACTAACCTCTTGAATCCCTAACTCCAGATCATATGGTAAATATGCGATTTTTCTCTACATTACTTTTTGTAGGTATACAAATTTTTTTAAGAATTGATGTTAATGTTGATGTTTTTTTTAAATATAATAAAATAGCTATTTATATATAATTTAAAAAAGTAAAATAATATTAATTAAGATAATTGAGGTTATTATATGAAAGGCGATGTATATTACGGCAAAGGTATAAGAGAGTTAAAAGATAGTCATCCTGATTTATTTGAGTTGGTATCTAACATTAATGAAACAGTATGGGATGGAAAAGTCTTAGATTATAAAACTCAAAAATTAATCGCTATTGGTATTACAGCTTCCCGTGCAGATCCAAGAGCTACTAAAAAACAGATTAGAAGTGCAATTGAAGTATTGGGAATTACCAAAGAAGAAATCGTTGATGTCTTAAGGGTAGTTTTACTGACTTCAGGTATGCCTGCATTTTCCAAATCACTTCAAATTTTAAATAGTGTTGTAGAAGCTATTGAAGAGGAAAGAGAAGATAAGGCTTAATTTTCTTTTCGATTTAGGATTAAAAAAACAACATTCAATCTTTTTTTACTATTTTTTTTTACATAGTGATTTGGTATATTATTTCAATTATGCAGAATGCCAAAAAGAAAATCATCCCATAATTCAGCACTATTGTTTTCAGAGGTTTGTCCAGCCCTATTTTTGTTTTCACGCCATTGAATTTTGCTTTTTTGTAGTTGTAAAGTGAAAGCAGTCCAATGAAAAATGAAACTACGAGAATTATTACATAAATTCCCACAATTGCCCAGTCAACTGGATTTGTCCCTCCTGAAGCCAGTGCCAGTGCTGATTGGGCCAGAAACAGGCTTACAACAGATCCCATCAGGTTTGCTGTAATGTGCAAAAGCATTGTGTAGATTATGTTTCCGGTTTTTATGTATACGTATGCGAAAAATCCTCCCATAAGGAATGCATAGAATAACTGGTTTAGGTTTCCGTGGAAAAATCCGAATATTATTGCTGATGTAATGATGCTTACATAGGCACCATATTTTATTGTTCTGTCAATCAAAATTTTTCTGAATATGAATTCTTCAAAGATAGGTCCGATTATGCTGATTAACACTACATTCAACCACATGTCTGTTGAATTAATTAGATTCTGGACAGGATTTTGTATTTCCACCTGTGCAATTCCTCCAAGGAAGGTGGTTATTATCTGGCCAATAATGTTTCCCGCCCACATGAGTGTCATTGTGATTGCAAAGTATTTTATGAATTTGGTGATGCCGATATTGTTTTTCTCCATTTTTTGTTTTCCAATCCTTTTCATCATGTACAAAAAGATTGGCAGTGGCAAAACATAGTTACAGAATGCTGACAATATGTTTACTGCATTGAAGTCTGAAATCAAATCAGACCCGGAATAGAAAACTATGTTGATTATTATTATCTGGAAAACAAGGGCCATTATGGCTAAAGCCAAATAGCTGAATCCTATTTTTGAGAAAAATTTTTTGTGTATGTTCATATTTTTCACCAGTTTTCTTTAAAGATATTTAATTTAATCTTATATAATTTTATCCTATAAATTTTTTAGGTATACCAAAATGTTTATATATATTTAGGTATAACTAAATATTAACGAAAAAATATGAGGGATTGCATGAGACATCGTGGAGGTCATTCTTCAATAGGATTGGATATAGGAAGATTACTTTTTTCTGAAGTGATGAAATCATCATACAGGCCTAAATGGCGTATTTCAAACAACATTAAGCAGTGTACTCTTTGCGGTAAATGTGAATTTGTCTGTCCTACAAATGCAATAGCTGTTAGCGTGCACAACAGGACATGGACACTCAACAACAGACTTTGCAGCCATTGTCTTCACTGCATCATGAAATGTCCAAAACACTGTTTAACCCAATTGGCCTTATGAAATTTTTTTTTTAATTATTGTTATTTATTTTATTTAAATTGATTTTTCCGTTTAATTATTTAAATTTCTATTTGTTTTCTTTTAAAAATGGGATTCATATAAAACCATTAGCTGGGGGTTTGGAAATAATGCTCCTATGAATTCAATTTGATTTTTTTGTCAGTTCAACTGGGGTATAATTTAAATTAAATCCATTCAGTTTTAAAAAATTTAGACCCATAAATTAAACGAAAGTATATTAATCATTTAAAATAATATATATTTGATGTGATTAAAATGAAATTATATGATTCGACAAAACGAATATCTTTTGCAATATTATTGGCATTGTTTTTGTTTATATCGGTCAGTTCAATTTATGCGGTCGATGTAAATGAAACTGTAATCGATTCCAGTGATGATATTGCGCTTTCAGTTGAAGAAAATGATCAATTGGAAGCTAACAATGAATCTGAGATTAATGAAGATTCATCTGAACAAGATAGTAAAAACCAAACAGAATTGACATCACCAACAAGTAAAATTTATTATAATGGAAATTATCAGGTAACACTTATCGATTCAAACAGCGGTAACGCATTGGCAAATAAGGCTATTAAATTTTCAATCAATAATGTTGATTATTCTGCAAAGACCAATTCCAAAGGAGTAGCCAGTGTTAAACTGAAATTGAATCCTGGAAGTTATCTTGCAACTGCAATTTTTGCAGGGGATGACGATTTCAATGCCAGTAACAGTCTGTCAACTAAATTTAAAGTGTTGACTACAATCAAGGCCAAAGATATTTCAAAATATTATAAGGGGAGTAAAAAATATCAGGCAACCTATTTGAATTCAAATGGGAACGTTTTAAAGAACAAGAAGGTCACCATATCAGTAAATGGGAAAAAATACACTGCGAAAACAAACAGTAAAGGGGTGGCAAGCCTTGCAGTAAACCTTAAACCGGGTACATATAAGGTAGCCACAACCAATCCGACTACTGGAGAGCAGTTAACAACAACCTTTAAAATTTTATCAACAGTCACTGCTTCCAACTTTAAAAAGGTAAAGGGAGACAGCAAAAGATTCCTTATCAAATTCTTTAAAAGTAATGGAAAGCCGTTGGCTAAAACTAAAGTTAAAATCAAAATCAAAAGTAAGACTTACACTTATAGAACTTATGCTAACGGTAAGTTGAGATTAACACTCAACAGTCTTAATAAAGGTACATATAAGGTTGTCTGCTATAATCCTGACGGTCTGTCAAAAACATGCACAGTTCAAATATATAGTCTTGCAACAACTAAAGTGACAACAAGTTCATACACTTTCTTTGCAAATGAAACCAAGACCATCAAAGTCAAGTTAACAACTGCTTTGGATGATAATTCAAACGCTGGAAAAGTAATAGACATTGTTGTTGATAATAAGGCTTATTCCAAAAAGACAGACAGCAATGGTGAAATCAGTTTCAATTTACCTTCACTTTCACCGGGCGTTCATAATTTGGACTGCGAGTTCTATGGCACAAAGTTTTTCAAATCATCTTTTGTTAGCAGGTATGTTACAATATTGGGTACTTCAGACACTCAATTCAGCGCTGATGATGTAGCGTCAATTGGTAGTTTTGCAGGAACTCCATTTTCTGTAGTATTGGGGGCGGGTGATGTTCCTCTGATGCAAAAAACAGTCAGTTTCGAAATCAACGGTAAAACTTTTACAGGCAAGACTGATAATTCAGGATTGGCATCAATTCCTATCGATTTGGATGTTGGTAACTATACAGTTTCCTATAAATTTTCCGGAGATTCCAAACTTAAGTCCTCATCAGGATCATCCACAATATCTGTATTTGAAAGAGCCAACACTACTTTAACATGCAGTTACAAATCCTCATATAAAGACACTCTGCAGACATTTGATGTTTATCTGAAAGATTCCAACGGAACTCCTATATCCTTAGCATATGTTGAATTAAGTATTGCCGGTAAAACTTATGAGGGAAGGACTGATGCTAATGGCCATGCGGTTGTTAACGCTGTTGCGCCGGTAGGAAAATATCAATTTTCCATTAAGTTTAAGGGAGACAATGACTACAACTTCAGTTCAACTTCAGGCACCACAACAGTTACTCTTTCCAAATATGCCAATGGAATCAATGAGAAAAATGGTGCCGCTTCAAGTGCATATCTCCAGGCAACCAAAAATTGTCAGGTCAACAATGCAAAGATTAAATCACTTGTAAAATCATTAACAAAAGATTTAACTAGCGATATGGATAAGGCAAGAGTTCTGTTTGAGTATGTGCAGCTCAACATTAAATATAAATATTATTTCGATACAGAAAAAGGTGCTGTAAAAACATTGGAGTCCCTTGAGGGAAACGGTGCTGACCATGCGCATCTTCTGATTGCAATGTATAGAGCTGCAGGTTTAAAGGCTAGATATGTTCACGGATCATGTACCATGGTTATCGATAAGAAAACCTTTGGTCATGTATGGACACAGGTTCTGGTTGACAATACCTGGATTTGTGGTGATACAACAGATTTGGCCAATAAGTTGGGAAGCATTTCCTCATGGAATGTAAATAAATTTACTCTGTGGAACAAATATCTGGAGCTTCCGTTCTAGGTTTGACTGCAATATTAGATTACAGTTAAAATTCACTAGATGCAGTTTAAAATCATATATTAAGACGAGAAATAGGCATTGTTTTCATGCTGATTTTCGAGTCTTTCATTTTACTTTTTTTTGAAGAGGATAATCTGACAAATTTTTCACGATATTTTTATGCGGGATAAATATTTTTTTGTTTATTCGTGTTTTTTTAGTATAACTAAATATTTTTTTTGTTTATTCGTGTTTTTTTTAGTATAACTAAATATTTTTTCTTAGTTTTACCTAAAAATGCTTATTTTCAACATAAAATTTAAATACTTGGAATTAGTTAAGAATAAATGTAATCTAAGTTGTTAGATTCGGATAAATTTTTAGGCTTTGGTAAATTTTTTTCTTTTATTTAAAGTTTGCTGAGTGATATTGATTAACAGAAAAAATTTAGGTATTCCTAAAATTTATATATTGTCAAAAATAAAAATTAATCATGTGAATTGTATTTCACGAAATTTAAAAGAATTGAATGGTGTATAATATGTTAAGAGATAATAGTAAATTTTTAGATACATGTATGGAACATAAACATTTGTTGATTTTTGCAGCTGGAGTAGCAACTGCAATTGTAGGTAAAAAAATTCTCGAATCCAAAGCTGTAAAAGATGCAGCAACCCAAGGTATGGCATCCGTAATGTCTGTTAGGAAAGATGCAGAAGAATGCTACCAAGATATGAAAGAAAACGCTGAAGAAATAGTTCTTGATGCTCACGAAGAAGACAAAACCGAAATTTACGTTGAATCAAAAGAATAATTTCATTTGGGTTATAAAATGAAATATAAAGTAAAGTATGACAAAGGGTCCCGTATAAGAGTCCGATCCGGCCAGTGGGCCTTCACAAAAGAGGAAGGATATGGTATCGCATCATTACTTTTACAACATGATTTTGTCCATGAAGTTTATACATCCCATCGAAACGGCAGTATTCTGATATATTATGATGGGTCCGGTGAAAGCAAGCAAAAAATATTCAGCATTCTCGATGGAATTACTCTGGATGACCTTTTTGAGGGTGAACCGACACAGGCACAGGTTTCAAAAGAAATAACTGATGATTTCTTTTGGAATTTGACAAAAATGATAGGCAGAAGATATCTTGAAAGGATATTCCTGCCGATTCCAATTCGCAACGTTATAACAATATATCGTGCATCCAAATACATCTGGGCAGGTCTTGACAGTTTGACTCGCTTCGATATAGATGTTGCTTTGCTTGATGGTGCCGCAGTTGCAGGTGCTCTATTGCAAGGACAATATAAACCTGCAAGCTCTATGATGTTCTTATTGTCCATCTCCGACGCTTTAGAAGACTATACTGTTCAAAAAGCAAAAAGCACTTTAAAAGACAGTCTTGCATTGAACATTGATACAGTCTGGGTAGTCGGAGATGATGGAGAAGAAAAACAGGTTTCCGCAATGGATATTCAAAAAGGCGATAAGGTAAAAATCCATATGGGTGACGTAATTCCTGTTGACGGTAAGGTAATTGAAGGCGACGCTATGGTTAATGAGGCTTCTATGACTGGTGAGCCTTTGGCGGTTCACAAATCCGAAGGCAAGACTGTCCATGCGGGTACTGTTATAGAGGAAGGAAACATTGTTGTTGAAGTTTATTCAATGAACAAGGAAACTAGACTTAACAAGATTATTGACCTGATTGAAAACTCAGAGGAACTCAAGGCTGAAACTCAAAGTAAAGCTGAAAAATTGGCCGATTCAATTGTTCCTTACAGTTTCATTGCAACAGCACTCACTTATCTCATTACAAGGAATCCGTCTAAGGCACTATCTGTCTTGATGGTTGATTTCTCATGTGCAATCAAACTGACCACTCCACTTTCCATTATTTCTGCAATGCGTGAAGCATCAGATAACAGGATGATGGTAAAAGGAGGAAAGTTCCTTGAAGCTTATGCCAATGCAGATACTATTGTATTCGATAAGACTGGAACATTGACAAATGCAACTCCGAAGGTAGTGGATGTCATTGCAATGTCTAGAAGATACACCCGGGATGAAATCTTGAGGATGGCGGCATGTATTGAAGAGCACTTTGCACACAGTATTGCTACAGCTATCGTAAAACAAGCTGAAGAGGAAGGTCTTAAACATGAAGAAGACCACAGTGAAGTGGAATATATTGTTGCCCATGGTATTGTTACAGAATATGACGGTAAACGCGCAGTCATAGGTTCAAAACACTTCCTGTTCGATGATGAGAAAGTGAAAGTCACCAAAACACAGGAGAAAAAGATAGCCAAAGAGGCAAAAGAACATTCAGTTGTCTATTTCGCTATTGATGGAAAACTTGAAGGAATCATATGCATTGACGACCCTGTACGTGAAGAGGCGAAATATGTCATTGAAGAACTCAAGTCATTAGGCATAGAAAATGTCATAATGCTCACAGGTGACAGTGAAAGCGGTGCTAAAGCAGGTGCTAAAGCATTAGGCATTACAGAGTATCGCTCACAGGTGCTTCCTGAAGACAAATCAAGAATTGTTGAAGAACTTAAAGCGGATGGAAAAACAGTCATAATGGTTGGTGATGGAATAAATGATTCACCTGCATTGGCTGCAGCTGATGTGTCTGTTTCCATGAAACATTCATCAGATATTGCCCGTGAAGTGGCCGACATATCATTGCTGTCCGATAATTTATACGATCTTGTAACACTTAGAAAATTGAGTACCGGTATGCTTGATAAAATCAACGTCAATTATCGCAACATTGTCATGGTAAACGGAACTCTTTTGGTTTTAGGAGTATTTGGCGTTATTCCACCTTCAACATCTTCAATGATACATAATCTGTCAACAATGTTGTTCGGTGCGATGAGTACCAAATCTGTTCTGGACACAGACAAATTTTCAAATGAAATTGAAGTAGAAGCTATTGAAGTGGCTGATGCTTCATAATTTTTTCTTTTTTTTCTAAAAAATTATCTTATGTTAAATTTTGTAATAACTTTATATAGTAGTGCATATAAATTTAATAACAATAGTTAAATGGAGGTAAAAAAAATATGGCAAATCCTATTCTTGCAGCGATATTATCATTCCTTATTCCTGGTTTAGGTCAAATCTATGCTGGAGATATGAAAAAAGGATTAATTTTCATCGTGATTCTGATTGTTTTAATGGTTGTTGGTTTCTTCACTGGATTTTTGAGTTCAATTATTAATATAATCTTCTCAATCTATGCTGCATACGATGCTTATAAGATGGCACAATAGATATTCTGATTTCTCTTGAAATCAGACATTTTATTTTTTTAATTTTTTTATTTTCACTTTTTTATTGACTAGTTTATTTTTTTTTAAAGTTTTTATACTATTAATACAATATTAATATTGTATAAAAATTTTATGTAAGTGATGAGATGTTGGATAATTATAAAAATAAATTCATACCGTTGATTTTACCGATAATTATTATATTATTCTGGTATGTGGTTACTAATGGTTTAGGATTATTTTCTTCATATATTTTACCTGGCCCAATCGATGTTGTAAATTCCGCTTGGGTAGTAATTGAAAACGGAAAACTATTTACAAACACTTTCGACACATTATTCAAGGTATTTGCAGGTTTGATATTGGCTTCAATTGTTGCCATTCCATTGGGCATATTGCTTGGATGGTACAAGACACTTGAAGATTTGGCAACTTTCGTAATAAGTATTTTAAGGCCGATTCCTCCTGTTGCATGGATTCCATTTTCAATCTTGTGGTTTGGTATTGGAACCGTTCCTGCAGTATTCATCATCTTTATGGGTTGTGTTTTCCCTATTCTGGTTTATACTATTGATGGGGTAAAAAGAACAGATAAAGTATTGGTTGAATCTGCTCAGACTTTGGGGGCTAATGACTGGAATGTTTTAAGGCGTGTTGTAGTTCCGTCTGCAGTTCCGTATGTTGTTTCAGGTTTGAAAGTGGGTGTTGGAATTGCTTTGATGTGTACAATTTCAGCAGAAATGATTGGTTCAAGCAGTGGATTAGGTTATATGATTTTAACAGCAACCAACCTGTTTGATACAGGTACTACCGTTGTTGGTATGCTTGTCATAGGTTTAATTGGATTGATTTTAGACTTTGTATTTACCAAAGCGCAAAATAGGATTTTCTGGTAGGTGTTATTTTGTCAATTGAAGTAAAAAATATTAACAAATCCTTTGAAAGTAAAAAAACAGAAACTCTAACTGTTTTGAAGGATATCAATTTAAACATCGATGACGGAGAATTGGTTTGCCTTTTAGGTCCATCAGGATGTGGAAAAACAACTCTTTTAAGATTGATTGCCGGTTTGGATCAGCCAACTTCAGGCGAAATTGTTGCAAACGGTGAAGTAGTCAAAAAGCCATCCGGGGACAGGGCAGTAATTTTCCAGCAATACTCTTTATTCCCATGGCTGACTGTTTTGCAGAATGTGACTTTCGGTTTGGAGATGACAAAGAAAGGCTCCAGGCAGGAAAACATTGCGGCCGCTGAAAGATATCTCACAAGTGTTGGTTTAATTGACTTTAAGGATAGCTATCCTCATGAACTTTCAGGTGGTATGAAACAAAGGGTTGCAATTATTAGATCTTTGCTTAACCATTCACCAATCTTGCTTATGGATGAGCCGTTTTCTGCATTGGATATGCAAAATAGACACAAGCTTCAGGAACAGCTCATTGGGGTTTGGAAAAGATTTGAAAATACAATAGTTTTTGTAACCCACGATGTTGACGAAGCGGTTTTTCTTGCGGATAAAATCGTATTGATGGATAAAAAACCCGGAAGAATCGCAAAAATTATTGATGTCGACATTGAAAGGCCAAGAAGAAGAGATTCTCCTGAATTTATAGAACTTCAGGAATCCATTGTTGAAAATCTGGACATGGGAGAATAGGTAAGATATTCAACCCTTTTTTATTATTCTTTTTTTAAGTGTATTAGGTGATTTTAATGAGTGATGAAAAAATTACAGTCAATGATGTTATTGCTTATGAATCATTGTTCAAATTCGCTCCGGCATTCCTGCTTGAGCGTTTTGCAAAAAGAAATACCAATGTTGTTTCAAAATTTCAGTCAAAAATCGAATCTCATTTAGCCAAGATATCTGACAATCAAAAAAGCAAACTCAAAATATTGCTTCAGACAGATATTGATGAGATACAAAGATTGCTGGGTGAAGCGTATGAAGAAAGAGGATTAAAGCAATATAAAGTTTTAGCTAATCCCAAATATAAACCGTTCATCGAAGACAATCTTTCTGAAATAAGGAAATTGGTTACATTTTAGCTATTAATGTACCATAATTTCCATTTTTTATGCCTTCATAGACATAATCCAAAGATTTTAAAATTGATGATTGCATATCATTGCCTTTTGCAAGAAAAGCCACAATTGCAGAAGACAGATTACATCCTGTTCCATGCAGATTGTTGGTTTTAATCAGTTCCTGTTTTTTAATTGTAACTTCGCCATTAATGTTAATTGTATTAATTCCATCCAGATGGCCGCCTGTGATGAGGTTATTGCATTTAATTTTTTTGGAAGCTTCAATAGCTTCTTTTTCACAGTTAATTTTTAGCCCTGATAATTTTTCAGCTTCCGCAATATTTGGGGTTGTTAAAATAGAGTTGGGAAGCAGATATTTATTAAATGCATCTGCAATGTCCTCTTTTGTCAGGTCTCCTCCTGATGTTGCAACCATTACCGGATCAACAACGGCCTTCAAATTATACTCCCTGATTTTTTTTGAAACTAATCTGATTATTTCCGGTGAATAAAGCATTCCTGTTTTGATAAATTCAATGTCATATGCATCCATTACGGAATCGATTTGCTCTTCAATATATTCTGGTGAAACTGGTTGTGTTGAGAAGAATTTATAAGGGTTTTGGGAAGTGAGTGCAGTAACGATTCCACATCCATAAACTCCAATTGCCTGGAATGTTTTGATGTCTGCAAGAACGCCTGCTCCTCCTGAGGGGTCAACACCAGCAATGGACATCACAATCATTTAATCATCTCTTGTAACTTTAAGCCTTTCGCTGCCCCTGAAGGATTCCACATTTACCTTCAGTTCTTTGAGGTACTGTCTGGTATGTGTTTTATCCCCATGAATCATGATTTCTCCCAAATCTTCTGTTGTGTTAACATCCAATGCCATGAAAAATGAATCATGAACTTGAGGATTAAGATTTTTCCTCTCTGCGACTTTCAGATGCTCTTTGTAGCTGAAACCTTCATATCTTGTGCGGATGGCCATAGGTTTCATGATTATCATGTTTGTTCCTCCGCCTTTTGATGGAACAATGATAAAATCAAGATTTTTGGAAGCGTCAATTAATATCTTAAGGTTTGTCTTTCCGATTAATGGGATGTCTGATGGAACAATTATGACTTTTCTGGTTTTTCCTTTACAGATTTTCATGGCCTGGGTCAATGCCTTATTCAGGTTTGAATTTTCATTTTCAAGTATGGTATTAACGTTAAGACTTTCAGCATAACTCAAAACGTCTTCATCCCTGCTGATAATATAGATTTTGTCAACATATTTTCTCAGGGTATCAGTTACGTCATGAAGCATAGCCTTCAGAAGGTTTTCTCGTTCTTTTTCAGATAAAAATGGAGAAAGGCGGGTTTTTGCATTCTTGAATTTTGTCACAGGTATTATTGCGTAAATGTTGTCCATTCAAATCACTTAATAAGTTTTGGCTATTAAAGTCATGTATTTTGCATCATTGTCACTGGCTATACATTTGCCTTCAGAAATCTCTTCCTGAATTCCCAAAATGTCATAACCGGTTTTCTCTTCGATTTCTTTTCCGATTGCTTCGTCACCGCACCATCTGAACTTAACAACATTTCCTGCTTCTACAAGTTCCGGAATTTCATCCAGATTTTCTGTGAATTTGACATGTTCAGCCTGGAAATCCCATGCTGATTTGGAAAGGTTTTCCTGTGTCTTTTCAAGAAGGTCAACAACTGCATCAGCCAGGTTGTCATCCAATGGAAGTTCTATTTTTTCTTCTTCATCTCTTCTCATTGCAACTGTAATGTTGTTTTCCAAATCACGTGGTCCGATTTCAAGTTTCACAGGTGTTCCTTTAAGTTCCCAGTCGAAGAATTTCTTACCTGGTCTGATGTCTCTGTCATCCATGTTCACTCTCAGGCCTTTGGCTTCCAGCTGTGATTTAACTTCACTGCATTTGGCCATAACTTCTTCTTTTCCTTTTTTGAATATGATTGGGATTATTGTAACTTGGTTAGGTGATACTTTTGGAGGAAGTCTGAGTCCTTTTTCTTCTCCGTGAATTCCAATCACTGATGCGATTATTCTGTCGGATACTCCTGCACAGGTCTGATAGACATATTTGTGCTCGCCGTCCTTGTCCTCGAATTTAATGTCGAATGTTTTTGCAAAGGTCTGGCCTAAATTGTGGATTGTACCGATCTGGAGTGTTTTTCCGTTTGGCATTATGATATCGAATGCCATGGTGTAGTCAGCACCAGGGAACTTGTCCCATTCCGGCCTTTTTGAGATTAAGTATGGCAGTCCTAAATCATCAAAGAACTCTTTGTATATCTCAATGAAGTCCTGAATCTGTTCATCAGATTCCTCTTTGGTTGCATGTGCTGTATGTGCTTCTTTGAATGTTGTAATTTCACGTACACGTATCAGTGGTCTGGTGTGTTTGGTTTCATATCTGAAAGTGTTCACGATTTGATAGTATTTTATCGGAAGGTCGATATGTGAGCGAATCCATAGTGCATACATAGGATACATTGCGGTTTCACTGGTAGGTCTTAATGCCAGGTGTTCATTCAGTTCTGTCTGACCGCCTTTGGTTACCCAGTAAACTTCATCTTCAAATCCTTTGACATGGATTCCTTCCTTTGCAAGTTCCGCTTCCGGAATGAGCATAGGAAACAGTACTTCATCGTGGTCCTTGTCAAGTAATTTTTTTATAATGTTCATTGTGTGTTTTCTAATCTGAAAACCGTATGGCATCCAAATTGCCATTCCCTTAATAGGATATCTTGAATCAGTAATATTTGCATTTTCTAAAATATCATGAAACCATTCGTCAAAATTTTCCACCTTATCACCTAATAATTTTTAATGTTAAAATATCTGTTTTTAATAACTATTAAGTTTTTGTAAGGGATAATAAGAAATCTATTTATAATTATCTTAACATATATAATACTGTATAATTTATTTAGGAGATAATTATGAGTAATAGGAAAATACAAATGCCCCGTGAAGTTTACATTGATCCAGGCATAATTAAAGATACAGCAATGATTTGCAAGTCGTTGCATTTGGATGAAAAGATATTGATTGTTACCGGAGCCCATACCTTTGATATAGGTGCAAAACCGGTAATCGAAAGCCTTGAAAATGAAAATATTGAATATGATGTAATCAAAGTCAACAATGCATCTTATGATTCAATATCTGAAGTTGAAGAACTGATCACACCACAAACATGCGTTTTAGGTGTTGGTGGAGGAAAGGTTATTGATGTAGCCAAGTTATCTTCATTCAATCAGGGTGTATATTTTGTTTCCATGCCTACAACAGCTTCTCATGACGGTATTGTATCTCCTATGGCCTCAATAAAAAATCCTAATACTTCAATATCCGTAAATGCACACTCACCTATTGCAGTTATTGCAGACTCAGAGGTTCTTGCACAGTCTCCGTTCAGACTTCTGGCGGCAGGATGTGCTGATTTGATAGCTAACTTTACTGCAATCAAGGATTGGGAGCTGGCACACAGGCTTAAAAATGAACAGTTCAGTGAATCTGCAGCAGCATTGTCAATAATGTCTGCACATCTCATAACTGATAATGTAGCCAACATCAAGCCTAATCTTGAACCTAGTGCCAGAATTGTCATGAAATCTCTTTTCAGCGGAGGAATGGCAATCAGCATTGCAGGCTCTTCAAGACCTGCAAGCGGTTCTGAACATCTTTTTTCCCATGCCCTTGACAAGATCCTTGATAAACCTGCTTTGCATGGTGAGCAATGTGGTATTGGAACAATAATGATGATGTACCTTCATGGCGGTGACTGGAAAGCTATTCGTGATTCACTGAAGGCTGTGCAGGCTCCAACAACTGCTAAAGAGGTTGGAATATCTGAGGATGACATCATCGATGCATTGGTTATGGCTCATGAAATTAGGCCTGAAAGATATACAATTTTAGGAGACAATGGAATTTCAAAAGAAGCGGCACATGAATTAGCGCAAAAAACTGGGGTGATTTAATGATTACATTAATAGGTAAAAAACTTGCAAAGGAAGGTCAGGAATTTGTTTTTTTAGGTCCAGCACCTGAATGTGAAAAATGTAGATTTAAATCCTCATGTATCGGTAATCTTGAAGAAAACAGGAAATATGTAATAACTGAAGTAAAAGACAACGAACAGAAATGTCCAATACATGCAGAAGATGCAGTTATTCCTGTTGAAATAGAAAGAGCTTCAATAACTCTATTGACAGATTCAAAAAGTATTTTTGAAGGATCAACATTCACATATAATGCTCCTGATTGTGATGAAACCTGTGAGTTTCATGATTTATGTTTCCCTGAAGGATTGATTGAAAACGACAAATGCATAGTTCTTGAAAACAACGGTAAGCATAAAGAATGTAAAAAAGGATTAAATCTGAATAATTTGACTTTAGGATTTGTGATATGATGAAAAGCGCAAGTAGTAACGACTCCAGTAAGAAGAATGCAGGATATAAGGCTGCTGAATATGTTGAAGATGGAATGGTTTTGGGACTGGGTACCGGTTCAACAACCCATTACTTCATAGAAAAGGTGGGCATGAGAATTCGTGATGAGGGAATAAGCGTAAAAGGAATTCCGACATCATTTCAATCATTGCTTATAGCCAAACAGTGGAACATTCCTATAACTACCCTTGAAGAGAATGATATTGATTTGTCTGTTGACGGTGCGGATGAAGTTGATTCACAGTTTAATTTAATTAAAGGCGGTGGAGCTGCCCATACTAAAGAAAAAATTGTTGATTATGCTGCAAAGGAATTCATAGTAATAGTTGATGAATCAAAATGTGTTGAAAAATTAGGTGAATTTCCGGTTCCTGTAGAAGTATTGCCTGATGCATCAAGAATGGTAATACAGACATTGGAGGACATGGGCGCAACTTGCGAGATAAGAATGGCTCAAAGAAAGGACGGTCCTGTAATAACAGATAACGGCAATTTTGTAATCGACGCCAAGTTTGACAATATTGACAGCCCATCTCATATGGAAATCGACTTGAATTCAATTCCGGGTGTTGTTGAAAACGGAATATTTTCACAGATGGTTGACAGGGTCATTGTAGGAACACCTGAAGGAACCAAAGAGTTATAGGTGATGTGATGCAAGGCCCGTTCGGTGGAATGCCTTTATATGATTTGAAAGGTTTGCTTTATAGGATAATTATTCTGTTTGGAGTTTTACTTGTTATATATGGCGTTTTATGGCTTTTGGCTGAATTAGGAATTATTCCTGCCATTATATTTGCAATATTTCCTCAAATTGTTTTAATTTTAATCGGCATATTCATTATTTACACTGCATATACTCGCAGAAATAATTATTGAAATCAAAAAAAAGAAATAAAAAGAGATTTTTTCAAATCTCTTATTTTGTTATTATTTTTACTTTTTTTGTTATTGCAGAGTAGTATTTGTTTCCTGCAAATTTGACTGCTGCAGTAAATTTGCCTTTTTTAGTTAATTTGGTAATTTTTAAGGTTGCTTTTCCTTTGGAATTGGTAGTGGCTTTGTAAGTTTTACCATTAACTTTGAGTGTAACTTTTACTTTTGCAATAGCCTTGTTGGATTTGGATTTTAAAGTAACAGTATATTTTTTGGTTTTGGTTTTTGCTTTAAAAGTCTTTTTGGCGGCAGTTAATTTGGATGCCTCTTTGGTGACTTTTATTGTTGCGGTTTTGGTAATAAATTTGTATTCTTCATCTCCAGCAAATTTTACAGTTGCCTTTTTAGATCCGGTTGTTGTTGCTTTTAGGGTAAAACTGGCTATGCCGTTAGCATTGGTTTTAGAAGTATAGGTTTTACCGTTAAATACAACACTTACAGTTTTATTTGCCAAAGCATTTCCATTATTGTCTTTAAGAGTTACTTGGTATTTGTATCCTGATACAATTGCTTTTAGATAAACTGTTTTTCCGGCAGCTGTTAATGCTGTAGCAGTTCTATCGTCAACAATGTTTAATGTCGCATTTGCATTTGCTTCAGCATAATTGTCAGTTCCTTTAAATATGATATCCACGCTGTAATTTCCAGGTGCCAAATGGGTGTTGACTGTTGCAATTCCTTTGTCATTGGTTACTGCAGTATAGTTTGTGCCGTCAATGCATGCAATAATTGATTGTTTTGCAATTGCTTTTCCGTCTTGGTCAAGCAGAGTCACATTAAATCCGTTTTCTGTGTAACCAACTGAAATAACATCACTTACGTTCATGTTAACTGTTTCCTTATCTGAGAAAGTTCTCATAACATTGTCTGCTGATTGGTATTTGCTGTCTGCTCTTGCAAGGTATGTTACAAAAGTAGGTGGGAACGGCAGGAAGTCTAAATTAAATTTATTTAAACCGATAGTTACGTTGTAGTATCCTCCACCAAGCAATATTCCAATTCTGCTTCCGGAAATGCTGTTGTTAAATATTGCTTCATTTCCAGAACCGTATGCGGTAATTCCACTAATCTTACAATCTTTTATTGTATTGTTGTATGCATTATGGCCTTTGGAATGCATCAGATAGATTCCTTCTTTCGCACCGGTAATTGTGTTGAAAGCTATTGTTGCGTTAGGTCCGGTTCCGTGCCTTACGTCAATTCCGTGGTTTACAGCATCTGTAATGGTATTTTCCAAAATCAGTGCGTTTGGAGAACCGAAGTTCATTATTCCTGTGGTGTAGATATCATGGACATTGTTTTTGCTTATGATGCTATTTGCAGAGTATTGCTGGAAAATTCCCCATGATGCTCCGCTAACATCACATCCGGTAACTGTTAACCTTTTATTCTGATCAGCATAGATTCCTGCAGTTTTATATTCGTCAGTGGTTGTTGTTGCCTTTGTTGTGTCATATCCAGGATATTTGCCGGCAATGTTCAAATCGCTTACAACTGCAGCGGTTGTATTCAATACATACAATACTGCACGGTATGCTACTGCATATCCGCCTTGTGATGTTGATTTTCTAACTTTTTCAGGAACATTGCTTAGGTCAATGTTGTCATATCCGATTAGAGTTGCGTTGTTTCCGAAAATTTTAATGTTTTTATCAGTATAAATTGAAATGTTTTCATAAACTGCATTTTCAGCAAAGCTTAAGGAATCTCCATCGTTCATGCCGTCAATCATTTTTTGGATATCTGAAGAGGAAGTTCCTTCAGGAACGCTCCATTCAGTTCCGGTTTTTGCCAGGATGGTGTCATAGTCTATTGCAATGTCTTTCGGGGTGTCAATTCCTGTAAATGCGATGTAGTTAGGGGAATTGGTTGAACTGTCAGAGTGGGTTCCCATCATGTTCGCAGCGCTCTGATAATCAGATTTTGCTTCAGCAACATAATATGCGAATGTTGGAGGATATGGCAAGTTATCAAGGGCAAAAGTATTTTCGCCGATGGTGATTTGGGAGTATCCTCCGCCTAACAGAACACCTATTCTGGATTTTTGCATTTTGTTTCCATTGATTTTGATGTTGGATGATCCGTAACAGGTAATTGAACTGATAGTACAGTTGATTAAAGTGTTGTTGGCTGCAGTATGGCCTTTAGAGTGCATCAGATAGATTCCTTCTTTTGAACCGATAACTTTGTTGTTTATCACTTGAACGTTTGGTCCGGTTCCGTGCCTTACGTCGATACCGTGATTTTTAGCATTAATCACAGTATTTTCTTCGATAACAGTTCTGGCTGAACCGAAGTTAAGAATACCGGTAGTAGCCTGGTTTTGTATTGTATTTTTGGTTATTTTTCCATCATTACAGTATTGCAGGTATAAACCCCATGAGGATCCGTCCAAAACGTTGTTGGTGAATGTCATGTTATGGGAGTTCATTGCATATACCAATGCATTGGAATAGGTTGATGCGCTGTTCGCTCCTCCAATGATTGTCAATCCGTTGATTGTGACTCCTGTGGTTTTGACAATGTATAGTGTCGCAAGGTTTCCGATTGCATATCCTCCATCAGCAGTTGAATTTGTAATAATTTGAGGAGTTGTGTCCTTGGAAGGTGTGTCATAACCTATCAGGGTTGCACCGTTACCGTTTACTGTAATGTTTTTGTTTATATAAATACAGATGTCCTTATATTCTCCGGCTTCAAAATTCAGGGTATCTCCATCAGATAAACTATTGATTTTTTCTTGTATTTCTTCACTTGTTGAGTTTGCAATAATAGTTTGTTCTGATGATAATTTATTATCGTCAATTTGACTTATTATTGCTATATCATTAGATTGTTGTAATTGTGTATCTGCACTTTCCTGAGCAAATACTAAACTTGAACTTAATATTACAACGAATACTAATAGAATAGCTAAAATTAGATTTTTTCTATTCATTTTTTCACTCTTTTCATTCGATAAATCATTGCTTAAATTTAAATTTTCATCGATAAGCAACTAATTATATATT
>NZ_JAZQIJ010000133.1:0-3684 GCF_045541095.1 Methanobrevibacter sp. | reverse complement strand
CAAAGGCCCATACATTGACCAGGCAACAGGCCACTGGTTCTACTGGAACGGCACCAAGTATGTGGACTCAGGCTATCCCTATGCAGTCAAGCCCATTATAGAATTCAAAATCGAAAATGGAATCTTATACTATTCAATTACCTGGGAGGCACAATGAAATAAATCAAATACTTTGAAACCCGTTCAATATATCATCATATATAATATACATTAGAAAATTTAATAGAAATATATTTAATAGTTTCTTAACTAATATATGTGTGTATGAAAATAAATAAATTAATTGTTTTAAGTTTGATTTTGCTGATATTATTCACATTATCAGCAGTATCTGCAGAAAAAAACATAACGAACTTTACAAGTAATGGGGATTTATTAACATCAGATTCACCAAATGCTAACTTCAATGATTTAAATAAAGACATAAATGAAAGTACAAATGAATTAAAACTTACTCATGACTATGTCTACGATGAAGGCAATGACATCAATTTCACAGATGGAATTAATGTCACCAAAAGCAACTTCCTTTTGGACGGTAACGGATATAGTATTGACGGGAACGGAAAAGCGAGAATATTTAATATAATTGGGAACAATGTCACTCTAAAAAATTTGATAATCAAAAATGCATTAAATGGTGCAGTGTCTTTCGTTCAGCCAAATGCAGAGTATTATCTGAACAATGTCACCATTCAAAACTCATCCTCCAAATATGATTCTGGTGGAATTGAATTAAGTGCTGCCAATCTGGTTGTAAACAATTCAAAATTTATTTCAAATACTGGTACTAGAAGTTCAGACATTTTTTTCAACGAAAAGTCTAATGTAACTGTTGTAAATTCCACTTTTGAAGGTGGAATCGAGTCAAAATGGTCACATATTTATTTTTCTGGCGGAGCATTGATTGTTGACGGTTCCACTTTTGCAAATTCACGTTCAAGCTATGCCAATGCAATTTATGGTGAAGATGGTAGGGTGACTGTACGTAACACTAAATTCAGGAATCTTACTGTTTTGAATAGTGCTGGTGCAATTGGCGTTAAATATGAGGTTAATTTAACTGTTGAGGATTGTGAATTTATAAATATCACTTCAGGTAAGAATGGTGGGGTGATTTTTGCTGATATTGAACAGGGTTATGTGACAATCGCCAACTCAAAATTCCATGGTTGTTTTGCTGCATTTGGGGGTGCCGTAATGCAGCTTAGATCTGAGTTAAATATCATTAACTCAACTTTTGAAGATAATATTGCAATGTGTGATGGTGGAGTATTATGGACATCATATGCTGATGTATCCATTGAAAATTCCACATTCAAGAGAAATAATGTTGTTAAAGAAGATTTGGAAATTGGGGGAGTATTGTACTTTGATAAAGGAGACATATTAATCAAGGGTTCAACTTTCATTGACAATCACGGATCAAACAAAGGGGATGCGGTATTCACCTATGATTCCAAACTCACATTACAAAACAACACCTTCAAGGACAACGGAAATGCCCTATACTCAGTATTCTCAACACAAGACATTGCCGAAGACAATAAATTCAATAATGATTTGGTTTCTGTTAACAACACATTTTATGCAACAATTGTGGTAAACGACGGAATAGAATTAACACTGATTAATAACACTCCTTATAAATTTGACACCTTACCGGATAAATTCAATTTAAAGGATTATGGATTAGTGGGTCCTGTCAGAGACCAGGGTTATATGGGTGCCTGCTGGACATTTGCAACATCCGGTGCTTTAGAATCAGCATTGCTTAAAGCAACCGGAAAATTATATAATTTTTCACAGGATAATATTCAAAATACAATGCTTCAATATTCAATTTATGGAGTTAATGGAATTTTAGAAGGTGCACAACAATCCACAGGTGTCGGATATCTTGTAAACTGGTACGGTCCATATCCAACCGATCTGGATAGATATGATGAGCTTGGAAAAGTATCCACTCATATCAACATGGCAAATGAAAGCATACATGTTCAGGACGTAGTGTTCTTCCCGGCTCGTCAAAATGCAACAGACAATTATATCTTTAAAAAAGCATTAATGGACTACGGAGCATTTCTAGTGGCAATTTATGCAGGTGAGAGTTCAAAATATTATAACGAAACATCTGCTGCACGTTATTACAATGGAACTGAAGGTATAAATCATGCGGTAACTCTTGTTGGTTGGGATGATAATTATCCTGCAAGTAATTTCCTAAATCCACCTTCGGGTGATGGTGCATGGATTATTAAAAACAGCTGGGGTACAGACTGGGGAGATGAAGGCTATTTCTACCTGTCATATTATGATGCCTCATTCAATACTCAAAACCCTCAGCAGTATCCATACTATGCGGCTTACTTATTTAACAACACTGTTCCATACAATAAGAATTATCAAGCAGATGCAGGACAGTTAAATAACTTTGTAGATCAATACAAGTACTTCTCAAATACCTACACTGCTCTTGAAGATGATTTAATTGCAGCCGTGGGTACTTACTTTGATAGTGATGGAGTTGATTATGAATTTGATATTTATGTTAATGGAGTGTTAAAACACACACAAAATGGCGTAAGCCCATTTGCAGGTTATCATACCATCAAATTAACACAATACATTCCAATTTCAGCAAATGATACTTTTAAAGTTGTATTCAAAAATAGTTCTCTACCTTTCGAATCTAATTCAAGACATCATCATAAGGAAAACGTTTCATTTGGAAGTGTGGATGGTGTCAATTGGGAAGATCTTGCTAAAGATAATGTAACAGCAATATTGAAAGTCTACACTGTCGCTAAACCTGTAGTTCCATCAAAACCGGTTATCACAGGCAATAAGGATGTTGTCATGCTTTACTCAGCTGGCACCGCTTATAAGGTTCGTGTAACTATCGACGGAAGGGCTGTAGTCGGGGAATACGTAACCTTCAAATTCAACGGTGTCACCAAAAAGGTTAAAACCGACAGCAAAGGTTATGCAACTTATAAAATACCTACTGTTAAACCAAAATCAAGTAAATACGCAATCACTGCAACATATAAAGATGTAACTGTTAAAAACAAGGTTAAAGTGAACAGCATTGTTGTTGCTAAAAACCTTAAGGCTAAAAAATCTGCAAAAGTCCTTAAAATCAAAGTGACCTTGAAAAAGGTCAACAAGAAATACATTAAAGGCAAATACGTAACCTTGAAATTCAAAGGCAAAACCTATAAGGTAAAAACCAGCAAGAAAGGTGTTGCAATTTTCAAAATCAAAAAGAATGTGCTTAAAAAACTTAAAGTTGGTAAAAAATACTCCTATAAGGTTTCTTATGGTAAAGATGCTGTAAGCAAAAAAATAACCGTTAAAAAATAGGGATTATATTTTTCCCTATTTCTTTTTTTTACTAGGGGTTTTCAGATAATCTCTATTTCCATATTTTGATTTTATTCCATTCATCGATTAAAAGATGGATGATGTATCTCAATTTAAGAATCATCCTCCCGAGGGGTTTCCGGAATCTCACCAAACCAGTTGCTTCTCTTTCCGATGTATTGAACTACCTCAACTTATTGAAGTTGAGGATTCCTAGGTTTTTTATTATATATCGTTGGTTATTTGATATTATCCTAGGCTATCTCCCTCGTCCCATGGGTTCAGACAAAAATGTTAATGTTTTGCTTTTTTAAACTT
>NZ_JAZQIJ010000132.1:0-3717 GCF_045541095.1 Methanobrevibacter sp. | reverse complement strand
GAAAATTAAAAAAAGAAAATAACCTGGGAAAACTCCCAGATAAGAAAAATTATATTTTTCTAAAGATTTCTAAACGCCATAGACAGTATAATATGTTTCATGCATTTTATCTTTATTTTTACCAGTTTGATGAGAGTTTTTCAACAGACTCAATATAAAGAAATATGCATCTCCACCTATATGGCCATTTTCTGTATGTAGTGTACCTTTCATCATTAAATCGAATGTATGTTCTAAAGATGCTGCTGTAACATTGAGTCCTGCATTTTGCAAGGCATAAGTGGCAATCAATACTGTTTCTTCAATGCTTGAATGATCAAGGTAAATTTCAACAAGCAAATCCCTGTACCAATAACTGTACTCCGGAAATTTAGTAAATTTTTTGCCTTCCTTATTAAGGAAAATATCACTGTATTTTTTAGCTTCCTTATTGAGGTATTCATGTGATTTGTGTATTTTCTGCATTTCATTTTTGTAGTATGAAGCATTCATCTCATCAGCATAGGTATTTAATGTTCCATCCATCATTTGTTTCAGCATGCCTTCAAGTCCAAGTAAGGTTACTTTTTTATATCCGTTGTCTCTTAATACGTGCATTGCAATTATTACAGTGTCTTCAAAGGAATAGTGTTTGTGAATCTCCAAAAGTAAGTCCATTTCAGAGAATGTTTTTCCGTTTGCATTTTTTGTGTATTGATGTTTCTGTAAGTATTTGCTGTATTTTTCAATGTCCGGTTTAAGATTTTTGTACTTGTCGCCAGTTGTTTTGATCTCTTTTGGAGTATCATCAATAATGTTTACAACTGATGGAGTTTGACCTGAAGTGTTTTGTGTTGAATTATCTATTATAATTGTTTGATTTTGTGCAGAGCCCTGAGTTGAATTTTGAATTGTTAAATTGCCAATATTATCTGCAGGCCCTGTAATGTTATCACGTGAAAATTCTTTAACAGAATCGCAAACCCCCGCATCATTGTTAATAGGTTCAGGAGAGGAATCAGTTATTTCATTCACATGATCTGCAACAGAATGACCAATATTATCATTTACATCGCTTTGACTATTATCTGCATAGTCTGCAACAGAATGATCGATATTATCGTTCACATCATCTGCATGAGTACTTATTTCATCAATACCGCATTGATTGTCAACCGCATGAGTTGAATCATCAATGGTGCCATTCATATCGGCAGCGGCTACACAGCCAAAACCGATGATTAAAACCAATAATGAAATTGAAATTAATGCTAACTTGTTCATTTTAAACGCCCTCCTAATTTTTTAGAAACTTGTTCTCTGCTTACTAGTATATTGGAGACCATATATAAAGATTTTCGAATGTAAGCACCAACTTACATCTTAAAATCATTGTAAAAGAATAAATAACAATTCAATAAGTAATCAAAGATTAATCTACTCGAAAATCAATGAAAGAATAGTTCTTAGCATGACATGAGATAGGCAAAATATGACAAAACAATGCATTACTCGAAATTATTTAAGTAAGTTTAAAAAAAAAGAAAAAGTTTAGTGAGAAAAAAATAATCTCACTAATTAATTGTTAATTTTACACTTTTACTTGCTGCATTATAGGTAGTATCACCGGCATATTTAATAACCGCAGCGAATTTACCCTTTTTGTTCAGGTTAGTAATTTTAAAGGTTGCTTGACCTTTAGCATTTGTTTTAGCAGTGTAAGTCTTACCGTTGACCTTCAATGTTACTTTTTTACCTGCACCGAAGTAAGTTTTACCGTCAGCAGATGCACATTTATTTGTTTTTAAGGTAACTGTGTATGTTTTTGTTTTAGTAGCTACTTTATAAGTTTTTGTAGGAGCTGAAATGCTAACTGGCTTTTTCACAATGACAATTAAGTATACTGCCATGCTTGCATTGTAGTCTTCATCACCCAAGAATGCTACAGCGAATGTGAGTCTGTTTGCATCTTTAAAGTTGATTTGTACACTAGTGAAACCAAATGCGTCAGTTGTTCTTTCACGCATTACACCATTAACTCCTATGAAGACCTTTTTGTTTGCAAGAGGGTTTCCGTTGAGGTCAAAGAGTTGTGTTTTGAAGTCTTGACCTCTTTCACCTGCGTAATATTCGACTGCATATTGTGTGTAGTTGTTTCCGATTATTTGTGTTGCCTGTCTTGCAGATACTACGCCTGTTAAGTCGATTGACATGTCAGTTGGTAAAATTGTGCCATTGCCCGCATAGTTGAGTTCAACGACTTTTCCAAAGACATCTTCAACAGTAAATACACCTTTTGCATCAGTAGTTACATTTGACACAGCACCATTGATTTTTACACCAATGACAGCGTTAGGCAATCCATCACCGGTAGGAAGTGTTAATATACCAGTGATTTTTCCGTCAGCAACAGTGACGTTTGTAAATCTGGTTGCGAACTCTTCAAGGTAAATAGTAGCAACTGCATGTGCACCGTTGTGTGTATCGTCACCGTCATAGACTACAACGACACTGTGTTCTCCGCCAGTTACTTCAGGGATTGTGTATGTTGCTGTTCCGTTTTCATCCAAATGAACAACATTTTCAACACCGTCAACAATAACAGAAACGTTACCTGTAGCGCCAGGGATACTTACCTCAACAGGGATATCGTCACCGGTTTTAATATCACCAGGAATATTTATTGTCACGTTAGTGTCTTCTTTTTGTTTTTCAGATATTGTAAACTCAGATGAAGTCGCATTGGAATAAAATTTATCATCACCCATGTAGGTTGCAACAACAGTGTAATTTCCGGCAGGTAAAACAACATCATAAACTGCCACACCATTATCAACAGCAATATAAACAGATTTACCACCAATATTAAATTCAATGAAACCAGTAGCGGCGCTATCAACTATAGCCACAATTGTTACATTATTTTCCACAGAACTAACATCAACTGAAATAGTAGTGTTTTGCAATTCAACAACCGGTTCGTTTACAGTAAATGAGGTAACAGTGGATGCATTATTGAAATTATCATCTCCTAAATAAGTTACAACTGCACTGTAATTTCCAGGAGCGAAATCGAAACTAAATACTGCTTCACCATTATTTACAGGAACAATGAAAGTCTGACCTAAAACAGCAATGGCAACATGACCAGTAGCTGCAGGATCAATAGATGTGGTAATTGTTACTGTATAATTGGCAACAGCAGATACTGCATCAATAGATGTATCATTTTTAACATGTCCGACAACGGTGAATGTTTCAGTGGTTGAATTCGGATTGAATTTATCATCACCAAGATAGGTAATTAAAACACTGTAATCACCAGCGGCTAAAACATCTTCAAGAACAGCTTTACCACCAATCACATCTGCATATAATGTATACTTCTCAGCACCACTAATTTCAAATCTGACAAGACCTGTAGCGGCAGGATCAACAGAAACAGTAATGGTTACGTTGTTTTCATTCAATGAAATCTCAGCAGTAATCTGAGTATCATTAAGAGAAATTTCGCTAACTTCGATTTCAATTTCTGTTGCATTTGCATTAAAGTCGTCATCTCCAAGGTAAGCTGCAGGGACAGTGTAATTTCCTGCTGGAAGAATCATATTTATGACAGCTTTACCATCAATTACTTCAGCAAAAATATTATTGCCGTTTAATGTGAATTTAACAAATCCTGTTGCGTTTTCATCAACGTTAACAGTAACAGTTACATCATAACCGTCTACAACAACA
>NZ_JAZQIJ010000131.1:0-3385 GCF_045541095.1 Methanobrevibacter sp. | reverse complement strand
GCCGTAGGTTCGCCGGTGCTCAGCTTAGTAGATTTCATGCATATATTCCCTACAAAGTTCCTAAATAAACTACTGAACTCTTGTGACATAAATAAAAATATTATATGCATGGCCTAAGAATCTCAGGCTTCTACAAGCCGGAGAGGTTCAAAAAAAGAAAGTATAGATAGCTGTAGCTATCTATCTGTATTGAACTTGTCGCTTGACCTTATTCCGACAAGTGAAGCAAATACTGCAAGAACGCATGCTACTGTACAGATTAAACAGATTATCTGTGATGCCTGCACAATCATTGACGCATACTGCGGTGCAAGTTCAAGGTTTCCCATAATCCATGCAAACACCAGTGTCAGAAGTCCCAGGCTCATGGTCTGACCGATTGTTCTCATTGTTGCCTGTGATGCGGAAGCGGTTGGAGCATCCTTAGGAGGTACTGAACTCATGATTGCGTTCATGTTCGGGCTTGAAAAGAGTCCCATACCGATACCCTGAAGAATCATCGCAACAACTACAAGGTACAGTGGTGTGTCATTAGTGAGGAAAGTCAGTATCAGAAGGGCCACTGTTGCGATTGACATTCCGATTGCTGCAAGTTTTTGCGGATGTATTTTGTCTGAAAGTTTACCTGCATTTGGAGCCATTATTGCCATGATGATTGGGGTGATGATGAGTATCATACCTGACATCTGGGCATTCCAGCCTCTTACATATTGGAAATGATAGTTCAGGATTGTTGTAACCACCATTACAGCAATGTAACTGCACAGTGCTGCAATGTTTGATGAGGTAAACTTCTTGTTTTTAAACAGGTTCATGTTGAATACTGGAGATTTCTGCCTGAGCTCGTATGCTCCGAATATCACTAAAAGGATCAATCCGACGATTGTGATTATCGCTCCATTTGGTGTTGCAAGTGTTGTAAATCCGTAGATGAATGCAAGTATGCCTATTCCATACAGAATTGAACCTATGGTATCGATTTTGTCCTTTTCATAGGTTTTCCATTCTCCTGGAATTTTCACTATCATCAAAATGATACAAAGGACCAAAAATGGAATCACAAAGTAAAACATTGATCTCCATCCGAGGTTGTGGACCAGAAATCCGCAGATTACAGGTGAAAGTGATGTTGCAAGATATACTCCTGTAACTGTAAATCCAAGTGCCTTTCCTCTGTTTTGAGGTTTTACTGCATGCACTACCATTGCCATTGCTGAAACGTTCAGAAATGCTACTCCTGCACCCTGAAGTATTCTGAAAACTAAAAATGATTCTGTTGAAAATGAAAGGCATGCTCCAATTGATGCGAGTAAATATAATGTTACTCCTGCAAGCAATGTCTTTTTAACTCCGAATTTTCCTGAAATCTGTCCTGCCGGAACTGTAAATACTGCCACAACCAGGAAAAATATAGTCGGTACCCAGTTCTGGATGACGTTGTTCATTGCAAATTCCTGTGCGATTGCTGGAACTCCAATTATTATTCCGTTTGATAAAAACACCGCAAAAAACGATGTTATAAACGATACTGCTATTACTATTGTTTCCAAATCGAATTTCATATTTATCCCTCTTCAGTTAGTTTCATTCCGTTGATTGCTATTTCTCTGATTCTTCTTTTAAGTTCTATATCTTCTTGTGTTATTCCCACTTTTATTTCCCATTCCTTTGATATTCTTCGGTATTCCGGAACTAGCTCATTTCCCTTCTCGGTTGTTGTAAGCATATATTTACGTCTGTTTTTTGGATTTATTTCCCTTTTTACAAATCCTTTGTCTTCAAGTTTTTTAAGTATTTTTGCAATGTTTCCCTTGCTCTGGCAGAACATGCTGACCAAATCCTCCTGTGAACAGCTGGGATTGTCATAGATGTACATGATGTAGCGCACATCGTGGCCCAAATCAAGTTCACTGAATTGGCTTTTCATGTATTTCTGCTGGTTTAGAGATATGTTGTGTATCCATGCTATGAAAGGCGACCTGTCCATTATACCCTGAAAACTTTCTTCCTCCATAATGTTCACCTGATATAAGATTTGACAGAATACATTATAAATGTTTCTAATGAAACAGTTGAAAATGAAACAAAAATTTTCAGTTATTTTTATCTCATAATCTAAAATAATTTAAATGACAAATTAAAAATATATAAATAACTAATTATATTGAGGTATTGTATGACTAAGATTGAAATCGAATTAACCGATGAGCAGATTGAAAAATTAAGTAGCTTGACCAAGGAGGAAATCGATTTTGGAAAGGCTATCGATGACTATTTTGAAGCAAGGCAACAGGTTTCAGAAAAGATTGAGGAGCTTGAACGTCATCCTTCATTATCAGCCAAACTCGTTGACAATGTAATGGATGTGGACAATAAGGCAGAAAACCTTGATGAAAATTATGGTGAAGTGGAAGAAACTTTTGAAGTAAAAATCAACGATGTCAAACACAGCATCAGCTGGGCAAAGGACTTCTTTAAAATTTAATAAAATTTACAAATAATATAAGTCAGTTCGGTAATACAATGTTTAAAAAAGCATTATTAATATCAACAATTGCTCTGATTATGATTGGAGCTGTATCGGCAGTTGACCTTGAAGGATTCACTGCACCGGAAAATTTCAAAGATTTGGGTGATGGGGTCTATGTATTGTATGATTCATTAGGCAATGCAGATGAGATACTCTCAGTTGTGGAGCATAACGAACACGACTGGCAGGACTACATAACCAACGACACAAACAATAGTTACACAGTATTCAAAGGTGAAAACAATACCTACAACTACACAGACGGAAGCCAGGACGAATCAGGTTCATTTGAACTTATTGAGGTCAATGGACACAAATACATAATTGATTTTACCAAAGTCGGCATAGACAAGAAAAACAATTTCACTGCCACTTTTGAAAATCTTTCAATATTCAACAAATTAAACAATGTTACTCCTCTAATTGAGGAATAATATTTCTCTTTTTTTTTATTTCATATAAATGCGCTGAATAGTACAATTTATCTTTAACCTAAAAGAGGTCAGTGAAAGCGAAGTCATTGGCAAGTGATTTTACTTGAAAGTTGACTTAACCAGAATAAAAGTTTTTTGCAATATATTATTTTTATTGATGATGTCTTTCAATATGTTAATGGATTTGTAGTTTCTAATTATTTGAAATTGGAGAGTATATATCAAACACTTCAAAAGGTTAATTTTCAATGAATATATTTGATAATCCTCAATTTGAAGATGCTCTCTCCGCATAACATACTAAGGACAGGTTTGTTGGATTCTTGAACTACCTCAACTTATTGAAGTTGAGGATTCCTAGGTTTTTTATTATATATCGTTGGTTATTTGATATTATCCTAGGCTATCTCCCTCGTCCCAT
>NZ_JAZQIJ010000130.1:0-1801 GCF_045541095.1 Methanobrevibacter sp. | reverse complement strand
CCGCTCTTCAATTTACAGTTCTTTCTCTTTCAATGATTATGATTGTTGAAAAGCTTTCATTTGAAGATGTGCCGTTGCCTGAGCATTCCAAATCTTGTTTTAAAAAATTATTCGATAAAAGGCCTGATTTCAGATTCAACTTAAATAAAGACTGTGAATTGGCTTATAAGTCATTCAATAATGACTTTGGATTTTCCAGTGATGAATTTTATCTGAAAATTAAAGAGCACTTTGACAGTCAGGGCTATTGATTGGCAAAATTATTATACTTTAAAACTTAATGTTAATGTATGTACCAAGATATGATAATTATTAGAGGAGCAAAAGTTCATAATTTAAAGAATATTGATGTTGACATTCCTCTTGGAAAAATTGTTGCAATTTCTGGAGTTTCCGGAAGCGGTAAATCCTCATTGGCATTAGGAGTATTGTATTCTGAGGGTTCCAGAAGATATTTGGATGCACTTTCAACCTATACTCGCCGTAGGATTTCACAAACTGAAAAGGCACAGGTTGATTCAATACAATATGTTCCGGCAGCACTGGCACTTCATCAGCGTCCTAACGTTCCCAATATCAGATCAACATTTGGAACTTCAACCGAACTTTTAAACTCCTTAAGATTATTGTATTCAAGATGCGGTAATTACACTTGTCCAAACGGACACCTGCAGGAGCCAACATTGAATGTGGCTCGTGAAATCCCAATCAAATGTCCGGTTTGCGGTGAGGAATTCTATGGATTGGGTGCAGAGGAATATGCATTCAACTCAGACGGCGCATGCCCAACATGCAGCGGAACAGGTTATATAAGGGGCATTGACGATTCAACATTAGTTGGCGATGAAACAAAAACACTTGAGGAAGGAGCCGTTGAGTCATGGAACATGTTCGGAATTTCATGGATGTATCACGTTGCAGGCGAGCTGGGCGTAAGGATTGACGTCCCATTCAAGGACTTGACTGATGAGGAAAAGGACATTGTCTATAACGGTCCTGCCGTTAAAAGATACATCAATATCCCATCTAAAAACGGGAAGTTATTTGAACTTAATGCCGAGTATAGGAATGCCCATAAGGCTGTTGAAGAGGCTCTTAAAAAGGCAAAAACAGAAAAGGGTCTTCAAAGAATCAATAAATACTTAACAACACAGGTTTGTCCTGACTGCAATGGTGCAAGAATCAATTCAAAAGCAAGGGAAACACTTTTAGGCGGAATCAATCTGGCTGAAGCATGTCAGATGAATCTAAAGGAGCTTGTCATATGGATTCAGGAAGTTGTAAGTGAGCTTCCAGGCGGTGTCAGGAAGATGGCGGAAAACATTCTTGAGGAATTCATGGACAATGCCACCATTTTACTTGATTTGGGTTTAAGCTACATTTCACTTGACAGGCCCGCCAATACATTATCAACCGGTGAACTGCAGAGAATGCAGCTTGCCAAAACCTTAAGAAACCACACTACAGGAGTATTGTATGTACTGGACGAACCGTCAATAGGTCTTCACCCGGATAATGTCAACGGATTAATCAGTGTCATCAGACATCTGGTTGATGACGGAAATTCAATAATTCTGGTTGACCATGACACAAAAATATTGGGCATTGCTGATTATATGATTGAATTGGGACCGACTGCCGGTGCTGACGGTGGAAACATCATTGCACAGGGAACCCTTGATGAAATTATGGGTAATGATTCTTCACAAATCGCTCCATTTTTATCAAATTCCGAAAAGATCATCATTCGAGACAAATCAGGTGATGTTTTTGAAAATGGTGCTATCGAGATAAAAACCTC
>NZ_JAZQIJ010000129.1:0-1794 GCF_045541095.1 Methanobrevibacter sp. | reverse complement strand
CATGAAGTGATAAAGCTGCTTATCAGAAAAGCAGCCAACAAAAGCGAAAGTGTTTTCATACAATTATTTAGTCTTTAATCTATTTAACGCAAAAGTACCGACTATGTTTTTCTTATGCAAGGTCTTTTGGCAAATTATGGTAATCTATTGGTTTCGTTTTCTTAATTGAGCTTATTTTGATTATGATTTGTTTGTTGAATTAGATAGAACAACATATATTTGTTATCCAATATAATCATAATTGTATGAAGGGAAGAATTGTTACGTTTCTACTGATGTATTCTTTTGCTTTTAATATTTGGGCACAAGAAGACACTTTGCGTATTGTTCGGGATAGTTTACGAATGATGCAAGAAACATCAGGTGAAATGTCGATCGTTCCACTTTTATTTCCTGCAAACGAACCGATGAATCTATCTTTGCAGAAAACACTTCCATCAGATTCTTCCATTACGTTTCATTTCCAAAAACCTTCGTTGATGATTCCTTATTATACCAATCCTTCTCCTATGTTCAAGGGGGATTTTGATACCAATGGAGTCTTGTTTACTCATCGGTATGGAATGCTGATGGGAGCCGGGAATCAAAAGAGTCTTCCTGGAATTGGACGAAGTAATGATGTTTCATTGACGTATGTCCATTTTTTAAGTCCTCGATGGACATTTTCGGTAGGAATAGATGTCAATAAGATGCACATGAGTTATTTCACGGGTCAATCGTTTGGAACGTCAGGAACTCTTTCTTATCAGGCAAACGACCGTTTAACATTCAATGTCTTCGGTGGATACCATTCAGGATATGTGCCTGGTGGACAGAACTATCACTTTGGAGGGACAATAGGTATGGAAGTATCCGAACGTTTTGGAATGGAAATGGGGGTACAACGTCATTATAATCCGCTTCGAGGTGGTTGGGAAACCATACCCATTGCCGTGCCTTATTTCAAATTCAATAATGGAGCAAAATTTGGTTTGGATGTAGGCGGATTGCTTTATGAAATATTCCGTGACAATTCTTTTAAAAGAGAGATAAGAAATGGTAATTTCTCGAATCCTACTATTGCTCCGTATCGTCCGAGGATTGAAATTAGATGATTAAATAAAAGAATAAAAATGATTTTTACATTATCAGGAAGTTCAGACTCTCTGATCATCAACGTATTACACAGCCGTTCCCAACTGAAGTTCCTAAATTTCACCTATTGCGAAAAAATTCCTTTTAGTACCATTCATCATTTCTTTTCGTTTGTCTCAAACTTCTTTCAAAATTCCTGGATAAAACATGGAAAGACAAGAATATAAACTTGTTTTCGACTGCATCTATAACTTAATCTGTGTCACGGATTAACCAAACCGTGACTAAAATCAGCTGATTTGTGTCTTAGTTTAACCGATTCGTGACACGGATTAAAGAATGTGTCGGCTTCTTTGTTACTTTGCGAATAGAAAAAGAATAATTCATAAATAGATACATCCTATAATTTTGAGGACAAGAATATATACAATTTTACCAAATCAATGTTTTTTAGATTTCCCGACTGAAATTCAGTCGGGAACTGCAGTGTAACTTATTGATTCATAATACATCTGAAGTTCTTGAAGAAGAAAAAACATTTTTTGTGAAATCAATGAAAGATAATCATTACCTTTGTTCCAATACTCAGTCAGAACAAAAAATGATGGAAACAAGAACAACATCCAATCGAATCACTGAATTGCGTCCGGGTGAAATATTTGTCTTCGGGAGCAATCTGCAAGGAGCACATGGTGGTGGAGCCGCTTATTTGGCATATAT
>NZ_JAZQIJ010000128.1:0-7694 GCF_045541095.1 Methanobrevibacter sp. | reverse complement strand
AAAAACTAACTATTATACAAGTGACATATATTTAGGCACGCCTAAATTTTCACTTTAACAAAACATATTACTAGTCAGTAATAATACAATCTCCAAAACATAAAATTTGTATTAAATTAGCTTTTCACAATTTTCTAGTTTAATACATCGGAAAATCTATCTGCCAAATAATTTTCCAAAAAACGAATTTGGTGTTTATATAACTCTCCAAAACACATAAACACCATCTTATTCTCTTTTAATTGAATTTACAATGATTCACTATTTTTTAAAATTAAATTTAAATAACTATCAGCCCTATGGACCTTCACCGTCATAGGTTGCGGGATCATCATAAATTTCCTCGTCCCAATAGTTGTACTCAATATAATCATCAATTTCCTGATTTAAACCCCAATGATGATTATCATAATAGTTATATGCATCAAATCCTGATTTTGTAGTTTTTACGGTAACATCCTTTGATTTTGAAACGGACTTGTACTTGCTGTCGCCGTCAAACTTGACATAGACATTGTATGTTCCCGGATCATACTTTAAGCGAAGTGACTTGTACGGAGCGTAAGCCCATTTGTAATCTCCGTTGGAAGCAGTTATTGTATAGTGAAGAGTTCCTTTGCTTTTGATTTCCCTGCCGTGACTGTCAACAAGCTTTATTATAATTACACCCTTGCCGTTAAGCCATTTATCAGTGGATATCTTTACGTTTACCTTTTCCTTAGCAGATACCGGGCTCAGCAATATAAGAAAAGCCCCCAATACTATTAAAATGATGATGATTTTACGATTCATAATAATCACTGTGTTTAATTTGTTACAAATACTATTTAAATATTGACTATAATATAATAATAAGAGTGATTTTTATGATAGAATACGACGACATAATTAAGGAATCCCCGTTTATAGTGAATCATCTGATTTCACTGAGCAAAACCCATGATTTCTACATCAACAAGCATATCAAAAATGAAACTGAGATTTTACCAAGCCAATACTACATGCTGCTGTTTTTATATTATGAAATGGGAACCAATCAGTCAGACATTGCAAAGGCATGTCTGATGGACAGAAGCGGAGTTTCCAGAGCCTTCAAGGATTTTGAAGAAAAAGGATTAATCACAAGAGAAATCAACGAAAACAACAAACGAGCATATAAAATCACACTGACCAGAAAAGGAATTGAAACCGCAGAGTTCATCATAAAAAAAGAAAAGGAATGGGATGAGATGATTTGCGAAGAACTTGACATTTCCCATGATGAACTGCTTAAAATATTATCCGGAATTTCACTCAAGACCCTTGAATTCAACAGATCCAAGTTCTAATCGAAACCTTCAGATTCCAGATAATCGTCAATGTCATAATTATCCCCATATTCATAATGGTCATAATATGCGCCGGGGTCAGTTCTTGATAATGTATATCTGTCGGGAACCACAGTATGATATCCTCCATAACCTGAACCTGTATAATAGCTTCCGCCGCCACTGGAAGAATAGGTCAAATCAAATCCTGTTGTATTGAGCCCCAAAACCTTATACATCAAATTGGATTCAGAATAGGATATATTGCTTGTTCCCAAAACAATTCCATAAACACATTTATTTTCATATGAATATTCAATGAAACATTTTGCATCCCTATCGGTCAGATATGTCGAAATATATTGATTTATATCCTTATTCTCATCAACCCAGCCATATTTATCCAGTGTTGTTTTCCACACAATCAGATAATCCTTCATTTTGAACGTGTTTACATAAGTAATGTTTTTTGCACCATACCATCTGAAAGTTCCATCAGCCGTTTCAAAACTGGAATCTGAAATATTCTTTTCATTGACGAGTAGCGAATATTTAATAGTGGCAACTAAAAAGCCGTCGCCCCCAATATCTACGGTAACGTTATCATTTTCATCCGCTCTTGAAGGTTCGGGGAAAATCAAATTAAAAAAAGACCCTACTACGAACATCTTAACCAATACCAATGCGATTATGATGATTAAAAGCAGTATAATATTTCTCGGCCTAGACATGATGAATAATAATATCAACTTGCACACATTTATACTTTTTCAAATTTAATCAAATGAAATCAATTATTCCAAATCAGTATAATTCAACTAAATGGCTTAAACAACCTTTAAATTGAAGTTCAAACAATGAATAGGTATGATAGAATTAGTTATAGCATGTTTTATAGGCATATTAATTGGAACCACAACAGGAATGATACCCGGCATACATGTCAACACTGCCGGAGCAATATTGTTTGCATCATCAACATTCCTTCTGACGTTCCTCTCACCTGAATTTCTCTGCGTTTTGATGGTTTCGATGTCAATCGCACATGCACTGATAGAATTTGTCCCGTCAATGCTTTTAGGAGTGCCTGAAGAAGGAACAGCAACTTCAATACTGCCCGGACACAGGATGGTGCTTCAGGGAAGGTCGAAGGAAGTCATAAGGATAGTGTCCGTGGGCGGATTCGGAGCCATAATAGTAACCATTTTAATGCTTCCGATATTTTCCGTACTTCTTCCTATGCTGCATGACATATCAAAACCGTACACCTGGATGATACTCCTGTTTGCATCAATCTATCTCACCCATCACATGACCCGTTCAACCAGGGATTTTTTATGGGCATTGCTGCTTTTTATACTTTCAGGAATTCTGGGCTGGATTACATTTCAAACCCCAATTCCATCAGGAGTATCTCTGATGTGCACGTTTTCAGGGCTTTTCGGAATAAGCACAATACTTTTCAGCCTGAACGACTCCTCAACACTCCCTCATCAAAACCCATTCTATGAGCTCAATTTGGATTTCACAAAGTACAAAAGTATTTTTGCAGGAGGCATAACCGGAGCGATTCTGGGATTTCTTCCAGGTTTTGGACCTGCACAGGGAACAGTGATAGCACAGGCCGCAAGCGGAGCCAACGACAATGACGATGAGGATACCGTTAACTTTTTGCTTGCAACTTCCGGGTTGAACGTATCCGACTGTCTGTTTTCACTGATTGCAATCTACATCATCGGCAATCCAAGAAGCGGAATAGCAGTTTACATGTCATATCTGATTTCAGAGATGAGCATAAATCATCTGGCCATTTTCATTTTCGCATCCCTTATTGCAGTATCGGTTTCGCTAGTATTGTCCTTAAAACTAGGAGATTCATTTTCGAGATTGATGAGTAGAGTAGACTATAAAAAGCTATCAATTGGAGTAATCTTGCTTCAGATTACAATATTATACGTTTTCGTTTTTTATTATCAGGTCCCTCTCGGATATATGACATTGGCTTTGATAACATCCACAGCGATGGGAATGCTTCCCCACTACCTTGGAATCGGCAAATCCCATCTGATGGGAGTTTTGATTATTCCAGCCATTGTTATCTACATGAAAATGTTTATATGATGTGAAATAATGGAAAAAAAAGAAAAAATTCAATAAAGCAATTATTGGAATAGTTCAAAAAGATTTTAATCAACATGCTTAAAATAGCTAGATAATAACCACATTATCTGCTATTTTTTCAGCCTTTTCAGTGATTTCGGAAATGTCAACACCAGGAAATGCATCAATTACGCACAAATCCACACGCCCAATTTCCAAATCTTCAAAGGATTCGTTATGTATTTCAAATGAATCCCCAACGTCATTGATTTTTAAGTTGTTTTTCAAAGCCTCAACCATCTCTGGATTTATGTCGTTGAATATTACCTTTTCAAATCCGAATTTAAGCAGATATATTCCCAAAGCCCCAAGACCGCAAAGGCCATCCAGTGCTACACCTTTTTTTATGTCGTTTTTCACCAGATAATTGTGAAGTCTTACCATCTTTTCTTCCGTAGTCATTGCCACTTCAATGTGGTGTCTTGACTGGTTTTTGACAAGAACTATCCTATCACCGATTAAAGTCCTCATCACGTTAATTTGAGTATCATCACCTTCAAGGACTTCAAAGTGGTTGATTTGAGAATTCCTATCAGCTTGTCCTGCCAAAACCTGCGGACTTCCCTTCAGGACACACTCGACTTCAGGAACCTCATCAATCAGTTTTGATGCAACTTCAGGAGTGAAATCGTTGTGCAGCAATATTAGTGATTTTTCATTGATGAACTGTGGGTTTAAGCTACTGTAGTAAAAGTTGGATAGAGGAACAGGACTGTTTCGTCTAAGTGATGCTTTTTCGGGAACAATGTCCTCTTCAATCATGATTTTCAATATATGGCTCATCACTACATCAAGAGGCCTTTTACCGCATTCACACCTCATATAATCTCCGTCATAATCGTCGAAGTTTATCAAATCCTTAAGCGGTGAAAATTTTTTTATCATAACGTCCTTGCAGTTTTCACATTCATGCAGTGAATTAATTTTTGAGTCTATATCCATCATATTACCGTCCCACAATTGCTTTTACAATAATATTTTGTTTTATGGAAGTAATTATGATTTCGTTAGTAATAAAAACTATATAAATTAGTAATACTAATTATTAACTGTCTAAAAATCCGTTAAAGGTGAAAATATGAGCAATTATGACATTATACCACAATATGACATAGTCAGACAAGATTACAGTCCTGAGGAAAAAATTATACTTGGAGAAATTCGTGAAAATCTAGTGGATTTAGCCATATCATCCGGTGAAAATTTCCAGCCGGATGAGGGCAAGCTATTAAATGACATCAAGAACTTTTTATTCAGACACTTCACTGCCGAAAATAGGAAAATATCAAAGGAGTATCTAAATAGCTTGGCTCAAAAATTCATACGAGATATTGTAGGATATGGCGAAATAGATTCCCTGATTCATGATGACGATTTGGAGGAAATAATGATTAACGGAATCGGAAAACCGGTATTCGTTTATCACAGACAGTACGGAATGATGAAAACCAACATAACATTTCATGATGAAAAGGAGCTGAAGGATTTGATAGACTCAATAGCCAGACAAATCAATCGCCGAATCGATCAGGAGTCCCCAATTCTTGACGGGCGACTAACAGACGGGTCAAGAATAAACGCCACAATTCCACCTGTGTCTGCTGACGGCCCCTCACTGACCATAAGAAAATTCAAAAAGGATCCGTTGACCATCATAGATTTGATAAATTCAAAAACCATTTCAGTGGAGCTTGCGGCATTTCTTTGGCTGTGCATTGACGGGCTTGGAGTGAAATCCGCAAATGCAATCATATCCGGAGGGACAAGTTCAGGCAAAACCACAACCCTGAACGCATTATGTTCATTTATAAATCCAAAGGAAAGGATAATTACTATCGAAGATACATTGGAGCTTCAGATTCCTCATGAACATGTAATCAGAATGGAGACCCGTCCTGCAAATGTTGAAAACAAAGGAGAACTGACAATGAATGACCTTGTAAAGAATTCCCTAAGGCAGCGCCCTGACAGAATAATTGTCGGAGAAGTAAGGGCGGATGAAGCGATAACACTTTTTACAGCATTAAATACCGGGCATTCAGGATTTGGAACACTGCATTCAAATGATGCAAGAGAAACCATTACAAGACTGACAAATGCGCCAATGTCTGTTCCTGAAATTATGATTCAGGCAATAGATTTTATCATAATGCAGAACAGAATATATTCACCTTCGGGAGTTTCATTCAGGAGAATCAGTGAAGTGGCCGAAGTTGCAGGTATTGAAAACGGAGTGGTTCAGCTGAATAAGATTTTCGAATGGAATCCTGAAACCGATTCGATTGAAAACGTCAGTGTTTCAAGTAAAACATTATCCCAAATAGCCGCATTGAGTGGAAAATCCCTGAATGAAATCAGAAAAGAAATCGAAAACAGGGAAATAATCCTGAACCATATGGTCCACCAGAACATCCGCTCAGTAAACGATGTGAAAAATGTTCTGGATTTATATTACAGTGACAGCGAAAAGGTTTTAAACAGAATCATCAAAAGCAGGTGATAACATTTTAGACAAATTCTTTATTTGGATTGGTGAAATCGTTTTAGGAATCATTTCTTCCCTTAAAGGAATTTCACTTAAAAATTCAAAACGCAATGATAACAAAAACACTGTCAAATCAATTTTTTCCAGGCTGAATCTTGAAAATGAAGTCAGAACACCCATGAAAAATGAAGGAAAAATAGATATTATAAGAGAAAAACTAAAAACCCATTTAATGAAAAAGCCCACAATCCTTCTGTTTTTTACATTGTTTTTAGTTTTAATGCTCATTTCTCCCTTTGAAATTGCAATGATGTATTTGGTTGCAGTTGGGATGATTTATGTTTTGGTTTTGTACTATCCGCAGATAATGTCACAGCGAAGCTATTCCGACCTGAATCGGGAACTTCCATATGCATTAAGACATATGGGAATTGAGTTAAAATCTGGAAAGGGACTTCATGATTCATTGATAACAATCAGAAATGCAGATTACGGCTCGTTTTCAAAAGAACTCAACAGGGTTCTTGAAGAGGTAAAATACGGAAAGTCAACTGAAGATGCATTGCTTGAAATGTCTAAAAGAAGCAAATCTGAAGGACTTACACGTGCAGTACAGCAGATAATAGGCACTTTACGGGTTGGAGGCAATCTGGCATACAGTCTGGAAGTGATTGCAAAGGACATTTCATTTGACATGCAGATAAAACTGAAAGAATACTCGCAAAAATTGAATTCTTTCATTTTAATCTATACGTTCATCGCCATTCTGGCGCCCGTGATTATTCTGATTATGCTAATGGCAGGGTCAACTGTAATGGGAGATATAATTTCAACTTCAGTGCTGATGCTGACATATGGTGTGCTGTTTCCTATGATTGTGATGTTTATGGGCGTGTTCATGAAAAAATTAGAACCTAAAATATGAAAAAAAAGGAATTAACCGAATAAGGTTTCAATTCCTTTTGATGCCAATAATCCTACGAATGCACCTTGCTGGTCCATAATGATATTGCCTTTTGAGTATTGGTCAAGAGCTGCATTTACCATTGCAGATTTGATTTCAGGATCAGATGTCTTTTTTGCAGCCGCCTTAACTATGTCAAGTACCGCCTGGCCTCTTGAAACACCTTGTCCCCAATCCTCTTCACGGATGATATCAATACCGCTGGCAGTGGTATTTGCTCCATTAACTTCAATTGGGCCTGCCGCCTTAAGCACAGCATCCAATGCCTCAGTATTTACTGCAACAACGGAATCTATTGTTTTACCAGTGTTGAATTCTACAATTTCCTTTGCAAGCTGCATGTCTTTGGCATTGTCAGCTTCCCAGAAGGAATCGTGAAGCAATAGTTTTGATCCTGCACCCTGGGACTGGGCTTCAGCCGGCTCCACAGCCGTAGGATGTCTTAATCCACCAGGATAAACAGCAGTGTAATTTTTAAGAGTACCATTATCCAGAGTAACTATGAAACACATGTCACATGCACCCATTCCAGGCCTTTGTTCACTTTCATCAATTGCACAAACCAGTATGTTTTTTGTGCCGTCTGTAAGCTCAACATCATGGCCGATGAACAGGGCTCCTGCAATAATTGCTATAAGACCAATAAGAACAATAATCAAAATTACAATTATTAATTTTCGTGTCCTATCCATAATATTTACCTACTTAGTCTATTTAAATTAAATAATAGTTTCTTATTTATTGTACTTAAATATTATTATGAAAATTGTAAAAAATC
>NZ_JAZQIJ010000127.1:0-33716 GCF_045541095.1 Methanobrevibacter sp. | reverse complement strand
ATATGTCAAACCAAGAAATTCCTAAAGACTATGATTTTAAAAAAGAAAAAGAATGGGAGAAGAAGTGGGAAGATGAAAACATCTACAAATACATTGGAGATGGTTCTCGTCCTCGCTATGTAATAGACACTCCCCCACCATACCCAACAGGCTCCATTCACTTGGGCCATGTTCTAAATTGGGTTTACATTGATATGAACGCAAGATACAGAAGACAGAAAGGAATGGATGTGCTGTTCACACAGGGATGGGACTGTCACGGTCTTCCGACTGAAGTGAAAGTTGAGGAAACTCATGGAATCAAGAAAAATGACGTTTCAAGAACTCAATTCAGACAGTACTGTGTTGATTTAACCACTGAAAACATTGCCAAAATGAAATCACAGATGAGAGCAATGGGATATTCACAGGACTGGACTCGAGAGTTCGTTACAATGACTCCTGAGTACATGAAAAAAACCCAGTATTCATTTTTAAAAATGTATGAGGAAGGACTTATTTACCAGGGAAAACACCCTGTTAACTGGTGTCCTCGCTGTCAGACAGCAATTGCATTTGCTGAAGTTGAATACTCAGACAACACAACATTCTTAAATTATGTTAATTTCCCTCCTGCTGTTGAGGATTCATATGATGATATTGTATCTTCACAGGCATCAGGTAAACAGGCTGATCCTAAAGAGGAAGGAATTCTTATTGCAACAACAAGGCCGGAACTCATGTCTGCTTGTGTGGCTGTTGTAATTCACCCTGAAGATGAAAGATATGCTCATCTTTTAGGAAAATACGTTGAAGTTCCTTTATCACATCAGAAAGTTAAAATCATTGCAGATGAAGAGGTTGACCCTGAATTCGGTACAGGTGCGGTAATGATTTGTACATTCGGGGACAAGACTGACGTAAGCTGGGTTCAAAAATATAACCTTGAAGTCATTGATGTCATGGATGATGCAGGACTGTTGACCGCAGCTGCCGGAAGATATGAAGGAATGGACCTTCAAAGCTGTAAAAAACAGACAATTGAAGATTTGGACAGTGAAGGTTATCTTTTAAAACAGGAACAGGTTGACCAGAATGTCGGTCAATGCTGGAGATGTAAAACTCCTGTTGAAATTCTTTTAAAAGAACAATGGTTCGTTGCAGTACGTGATTTGATTGAAAAAACCAAAACTGCAGCTGATGAGATGAAATGGGTGCCTGAACACATGAAATCCCGTATGGTCAACTGGGCGGATTCCATGGAATGGGACTGGTGTATTTCAAGGCAAAGGATATTTGCAACTCCAATTCCTGTATGGTACTGTAAGGACTGTGGAAAGGTTATTTTGCCTGACGTTGAAGATTTACCAATCGACCCAACAGTTGACAAGCCTAAACATGCATGTGAATGCGGTTGTGAAGAGTTTGTTCCTGAAGTTGATGTTTTGGATACCTGGATGGATTCATCCATTTCACCGTTGTCCATTGCAGGATGGCCTGATGAGGACTATGTAAATCATTTCCCTTCAGATATTCGTCCGCAAGGTCACGACATTATCCGTACATGGGCATTCTATACCACACTCAGATGTATAGCATTAACCGGTCAAAAACCGTTCGATGACATTGTAATCAATGGTATGGTATTCGGTGAAGATGGAAACAAGATGTCCAAATC
Source organism: Methanobrevibacter sp. (assembly GCF_045541095.1). GTDB lineage: Archaea > Methanobacteriota > Methanobacteria > Methanobacteriales > Methanobacteriaceae > Methanocatella. The sequence continues at coordinate 32,059 of NZ_JAZQIJ010000127.1, read as the reverse complement.
AAGACCTGAATTTGTAGTAGGGCCTGAAGAGGTTATTGAAAAGTACGGTGCTGATCCTTTAAGAACATGGGCTGCAAACAGTGTACCTGGTTCCGATGTGATATTTGACTGGAAAGACATCAAGCACGGATACCGTTTCTTAAGAAAATTCTGGAATGCATTCAGATTCATCAGCATGCAAATCTTTGATGAGGAAGTGTCTTATGATGATGTTAAGGACAATCTCGGGCCATTGGATTTATGGATTTTATCCAAATTGAATAACTTGAACAAAACTGTTGACCAGGCTTTCGCAGATTATAACTTCGCACAGACAATAACTCCAATAGAAAGATTCTTCTGGCATGATTTCTGTGACGAGTACATTGAAGCTGTAAAATACAGATTATACACTGATGTTAGTGATGAATCAAGAAGAGCTGCAAAATATACTTTAAGGACAGTTGTCGAAACATCACTTAAACTGATGGCTCCAATTGCACCGTTCTTTACAGAAGAGGTATATCAATACTTCTCAGATGAATCAATTCATACCACATTGTGGCCGGAAGTATATGATGAGCTGATCAGTGAAGAGATGGAAACCAAAGGTGAAACAACTGTTGAGCTGATTGATGAAGTCAGAAGGTTCAAGTCCGCTTCCAAAATCCCATTGAATGCTGAACTTGCTGAAGTGAATGTATACACTTCCGATGAAGATCTGGTGGATGTGTTCAATGAATTCGATGATGATATTAGGGGAACTTTAAAAATCAATGATTTGGCAATAAGTTCCGGAAAACCTGAAGTTCATGAAAAAATAATTGAAGTGGAACCTGACATGTCAAAAATCGGACCTACATTCAAAGGAGATGCAGGCAAAATCATTGGTTATCTCAAATCAACCGACATCGATGAAATCGGTTCTGTTTTAGAAGAAAATCATGAACTTGCAATCGGAGACATTGTAGTTCCTGAAGACATGCTGAACATCAAAAAGGAGATTGTTGGAGCATCCGGTAAGAAAGTGGATATCCTGCAATCCGAAAACTTGGATATGATTGTTGAAGTAATCAGATGATTGCTTCTCTAATTTTCTTTTTTTTAGACATATTTCTTAATATTTATGATTATATTTAATTATATGATTAAATCAATCTTTATTTCTCTTTAAAATTTTTCAAACTCATCTAAATATTGTTTTTAGGCTATTAAAAGTATTTATACTACTTTTAACTAAAATAGCTATTGGAGATGAGAATTAAACTATTTTTATTTCATTTAGGGGTTTGTATTTTTTTTACATTTGTAGGTTCTTTTGTTCTGTTTTTATAAAAAACTCCATATGGGGGTCTCTCATCTCCATTTGATTTTTCACGATACAAAAAAATTTAAGTCTGTAGGATATATGTATTAATATTAATTGTATTCGGGTGTTAAGATGGGAATTTGTCCTAGATGTGGAAGTTTTGTTGATGAAGGCGAACCGTATTGTCCGGACTGCAGCTATATTTTCACTGGCAGTTCAGATGACGGCTCTGATTTAATTGAAATCGGAGGATATGAATTTGATAGAAGTGATGTTGAAGATGTACTGAGTGGCAGAGGCTATGATCTGTTTGATTTGGAACACGATTTAATTGATGATGATGAACTGGAAGAAATAATTGATGAACTGTTGTGATATAATGACTAAACAATGCTTTTTTTGTGGTTACCCTAACAGGGATGATGCCGTGAGATGTATTAATTGCGGACAGAAGTTAGTGAAATACTGGGACAAATCCGGAGGCCGTCCAAAACTGGTTGATAAACGTTAAAGAATAATACTTCAGTGCATGTCCTGAAAATATCTGTTCAGATTGCAGATATTAGAAAAAACTCAATTCTTTGTGTTTTTTGCGATTTTTCAAGGGCTTATAAATTATTTTAATTTCTTTTATAGATTGTGCAAAAAATTAATTAAGTATCTGAAATATACTAATATTATAAAAAAAGTAGGGAAAATCGATAAAAATATTTTTTTTCGGTAGGATACAATGATTCTTAAGGTAAAAAACATTTCAAAAATCGGCGGAGTCGTAAAGGCACCGCCTTCAAAAAGTTATTCTCACAGGGCCGTAATTCTGGCCAGTTTGGCTAAAGGCACCTCAAAACTGTATGATATGCTGTACTCAGAAGATACTTTAGCATCGATCAGAGTATGTGAAGCGTTGGGTGCTAAAATTTCCAGAAACGATGAATGTCTGGAAGTTGTAGGAACTGGAGGCAATCTTCACAATTCAAGCAAAACACCAATCGACCTTGCAAACTCCGGAACTACATTAAGGCTTATGACAAGTGTTTCAGCATTGTCTGATAATGAGGTTACACTGACCGGTGACGGTTCACTTCAAACCAGGCCTATGGGATTGCTGATGAATGCCCTTGAACCTCTGGGAGTAACTGCAAAATCATTGAAGGACAATGAAAAGGCACCGATTTTAATAAAGCCAGGTTATGTAGGTGGTCAAACCAATATCTACGGAAATGTCAGTTCACAGTTCATATCTTCTATTTTAATTTCATCTCCATTATCTAAACATGGAGTAACACTATATGTTCTTCCGGAATTCAAATCAAAGCCTTATGTTGATATGACAATCGATATTATGAGGAAATTTGGAGTAAAACCTCTTAAAGGGTATTACCTGAAACATGAATCCTGCGATAAGGAACATCAAAGCTGCAGAATCGATGAGTTCAAGGTCACAAAACAGGATTATGTGGCTTGTGATTACACCGTTGAAGGTGATTATTCATCTGCTTCTTATCTTTTGGCATTGATAGCCATCAACGGAGGCAAGGCAAAAATTAAAAATCTTTTCAGGAATTCAAAGCAGGGAGACAAATATATTCTTGATATTCTCCAGGCCATGGGAGCAAGCATTGTCCGTGGAGAGGATTATGTTGAAATCGGATCTGACGGTAAGCTGAAAGCTATTGATGTTAATCTCACAAACGCTCCTGACTTGCTCATAACCGTTGCGGTACTTGCTGCAATGGCTGAGGGAACTACCAACATTACTGGTGTTGCCCATGCAAGGGTAAAGGAAACAGACAGAATCGATACCACCTGCAGGGAGCTTGAAAAGTTGGGATGCAAGCTTGAGGAATTTGAAGATGGTATGAGCATAACCGGGGGAGTGACCTCTGGTGTTGTGGATTCCCATGGAGATCACAGACTGGCGATGGCATTCAGTCTAATCGGACTTAAGCATGATATTGAAATTACAAACGGTGAAGTGTTTGATGTGTCATTTCCTAATTTTATTGAGACAATGGCTGAACTTGGATTTGAATTGGAGTTAAAAAATGAATAAGGAAGAACGTGTAATTAAATTGATTGAAGAGCTGGAAGGTGTTTTTACAATAAGGGTTTTCCATGACCATGACCCGTATAAGGTACTAATCAGAACAATTTTATCCCAAAGGACAAGGGATGAAAACACCGACCAGGCCGCCAATAATTTGTTTGACAAATATCCGGATATCTATGCGGTTGTTGATGCTCCGATTGAGGATGTAAAAAAGCTAATCAAACCTGCGGGTTTTTATAATGTTAAGGCCGCTCGTATTCAGGAAGTTTCACGTATTCTTATTGACCAGTATGGTGGTGAGGTTCCGGATACAGTTGAAGAGATGATAAAGCTTCCGGGTGTTGGAAGAAAAACCGCAAACTGCGTTATGGTTTTTGCTTTTGAGCTTCCGGCAATTCCTGTTGATACTCATGTTCACAGAATCTCCAATCGTCTGGGTCTGGTGGATACCAAAAATCCTGATGATACTGAAGTGGAACTGTGCAAAATTGCCCCTGAAGAGCTATGGATTAAGTTGAATGATTTGATGGTGCAGTTTGGCCAGAACATCTGCAAGCCGATGTCTCCGCAGTGTGAAATCTGCCCGTGCACAGACATTTGCGATTACTTCAGTGAATATGTTTAATCTTTTTATATAATAATTTTTAAATTAGGTTCATGGAATCCAAAATTAATATCAACAATATCAGTATTTCAGTAAAAGAGGCCGGAACAGGTCCTGACATGATTTTGATTCATGGAATTTTTGCAACAAAAGAAATAATGAATCCTTTATTTGATTATTATAAAAAAAATTATCATGTAATATCTTATGACGTTCGTGGCCATGGTGAAAGCGACAAGCCTGAAAAACTTACTTTAGAGGATTATACGAAGGATTTGGCAGCCATAGTAGATTATTACAATTTGCAAAAACCTGCTGTTGTAGGGCTGTCTATGGGTTCTTATATAACTTTGAGAGCGGCAGAACTGTATCCTGACCTTTTTTCAAAAATTGTTTTAATCGGAACTAGAGGAAAAGGTGAAATTTCCTTAATGGAGAAGGCTGTTGAGGAAAACGGTGGAGACAGGAATATTGATTTAAAACAGATGGGTCAATTAATTTCTAAAAGAGTCTATCCTCCAAACACCACTCCTGAACAGATTGCTGAATATTATAGGGGCAATCGGGGAAAAGTTGAGTTGACCAATAAGCAAAGAGCCAACATTTATGCCTCTTTGGCCCGCTATGACATGATGAGTGACATTGATAATGTCGAAATTCCCGTACTTCTTTTGGTAGGGGAGTTTGATGGTTTAAATCCTCCTGAGGAATCTCAAAAAGTTCATGATGCTTTAAAGGAGTCTCATCTGGAAGTTGTCAAGGGTGCAGGTCACATAATATTTTTTGAAAAGAAAGATGAAGTTGTTTCATTGATTGATAATTTTTTATAAATTTTAGTCATACCAAAACATTTATAAATAAAAACATTGTTATATAACAATAGTTATTATAACAAATGTTATATTAACTTTTAGTTAACCCCCTTTTAATATACCACTTAAAACAAATTAAATATTAGGAGAAAAAATTATGGCAAATATTCCAGAATTAAAAAGAGGAGTACTCGAAAGTATTACCGATGCTATTGGTAATACTCCGATTGTAAGATTAAACAATTTAACAGAAGGTTTAGAAGCAGAAGTGGATGTAAAAATTGAATCATTCAATCCAACCGGAAGTGTAAAGGACAGGGTTGCTGTTGCAATGATTGAAGATGCAGAAGAAAAGGGCTTGCTTGAACCTGGTGCAACAATAATTGAACCTACCAGCGGAAACACTGGTATAGGTCTTGCATTTGCAGCTGCTGCTAAAGGTTACAAATTAATTTTAACCATGCCTGATACCATGTCCATTGAAAGAAGAAAATTCCTAAGTGTTTTAGGTGCAGAATTAGTATTGACACCGGGTGCAGAAGGAATGGGCGGAGCTATTGCAAAAGCCAATGAGCTCAACGAAGAAACTCCTGGATCCATCATATTGGGTCAGTTTGACAATGAGGCAAATGTCAAAATCCATTCACAAACCACTGCTCAGGAAATCTTAAGAGACACAGAAGGGAATGTCGATTTTGTTGTAGGTGGTGTTGGAACCGGTGGAACCATTACAGGAATAGGTAAAGTCCTCAAAAAGGAAGTTCCTGATGCAAAAATTATTGCGGTTGAACCAAAAGACTCTCAGACTTTAGGTAAAGGTGAAAAAGGTCCTCATAAAATCCAAGGTATCGGTGCAGGTTTTGTCCCATCCATTTATGATGAAGATGTAATTGATGAAATTATTCCGGTCGCAAACGAGGATGCCGGTAACACTTTACTTGCCCTTGCCAAAAAGGAAGGTATTTTTTCAGGCATATCATCTGGAGCTGCAACTTGGGCAGCTTTGGAATTAGCTAAAAAACCAGAAAATAAAGGTAAAAGGATTATAGCAATTTTACCTGATAATGGTGAAAGATATCTCTCCGTAGACTGGTTATTTGAATAAGATTAATTATATATACCATATGTTATATAATTAAAGTTATATAACATGGTGATTATATGAATATGATTTCAAGGTTGAAAAGCGAGATAAATACTATTAAGGAAAAAGATCCTGCTTTACGTTCAACAGTTGAAGTATTCTTTTGTTATCCAGGATTTTATGCAATCGTCTTTCATAGAATCAATCATTATTTCTGGAATCATTCCTTAAAGTTTTTGGCTCGTTTCCTTTCAACCATTGCTCGTTTTCTCACAGGGATTGAAATACATCCTGGTGCTCAATTGGGGGAAAGAGTATTTATTGATCACGGAATGGGAATTGTTATAGGTGAAACCACAATTGTCGGTGATGACGTACTGATTTATCAGGGTGTAATTCTTGGTGGTACGACCACAAAAAAAGTCAAAAGACACCCTACAGTCGAAAAAGGAGTTATCATTGGTGCAGGCGCTAAGGTAATGGGTAACATTACTATTGGTGAATACGCCAAAATTGGTACTGGTGCAGTGGTACTCAAGGACGTTCCTCCAGAATCAACATGTGTCGGTGTTCCCGGCAGAATTGTCAGGTGCAAAAACCAAAGTCATATCGTTGATTTGGAACATAACAAATTGCCTGACCCTGTCGCAGCCGCAATAAGGCGCTTGGAAAAACAAATTGAGGATAATGAAAAGCTTATTGAAATCTTACTTGATAAAAATGGAATATGTTTAACTGAAGATTTTGATGAAGATGAAATTAACATAGGAGATTTATTGGGAAGAAGGAGTGATGGAAAATGAAACCGCCTTGTGAAATCGTAGTGTGGTATGTAATACCAGCAATCAGGTCAGAATTAGCAAAAGAACTTTTGAACTTGGGAATGAAGCAGAAAGATGTTTCAGAACTCATGGATATAACTCAACCGGCCGTATCTCAGTACATTACTGATAAAAGAGGAAGCGGTATCAAACTCGACGATAATGTTCGTGAAATGATTCAAAAGTTCGCATTCGAATTATCTGAAGGAGAAGCTACAAAAGCAGATTTGATTCCAAGAACCTGCAGTATCTGCAGGAATGTTAAAACATCAGATGTTTTAAAACAGCTTAACATTGACAAATCTGAACTGGGAGAAGATTGTCAATCTTGTATGGGATCTGAAGCAAAGTAGGTAAATATTGGAAAAAATAGTAAACTATTTAAACTATTAAACACCAATATTTTATTATACTTTTAGTTTTATTGGCAAGTTTACCGAGCGGCTAGGTGTGTGGCTGCAGACCATAATACGGGGGTTCAAATCCCTCACTTGCCTTTTTAGATTACTTTTTTTCGAGGTTATTTTTTATGGACGTTTATTCAACTTTAACTCGCAGTAAAGAGAATTTTGTGACTATTAATGATAATAGAGTTAATCTGTTCGTATGTGGTCCGACTGTATATGATGACGCACACATTGGACATGGAAGAACATACATCTCTTTTGATACAATTAAAAGATATCTGGAATACAAAGGATATGCCGTATTTTATATCCAAAATGTAACAGACATTGATGATAAAATTATAAATCGCTCAAAGGAAAGCGGAATTCCGGCTGATGTTCTTGCACGCAAGTTCGAAAAACGCTATCGTGAAGACATGGCAAAATTGAATGTTACAGGTGTTAATCTGTTTGCAAGGGCAACAGACCACGTTCCGGAAATTTTAGATCAGATTCAAAGATTAATTGATAAAGATTTTGCTTATGAAACCGAAGACGGTGTTTACTTTGAAATAGATAAGTTCCCTGAATTCGGTAAATTATCTAACAGAAATGTAGAAGAGCTTGAATCCCACAGGGACTTGGCTGAAACTACCAAGAAAAATCCGCAGGACTTTGCGTTATGGAAAAAACGTGAAGGGATGGATGAACCGACCTGGCCATCCCCATGGGGAGACGGAAGGCCTGGATGGCACATTGAAGATACAGCAATCACCGAGTTTTACTTCGGCCCTCAGTATGATGCTCATGGTGGCGGACTTGACTTGATATTCCCTCACCACGAAGCGGAAATCACTCAAATGGAAGCTGTTTCAGGAAAAGCGCCGATGGTTAAATTCTGGCTTCATACCGGATTTTTAAATGTAAACGGTGAAAAGATGTCAAAATCTCTTCACAACTTCATTACAATTCGTGAATTGCTTGAAAGCTATGAGCCTGATACATTCAGATTCTTTGTATTGTCTACTCATTACAGAAGTCCTATAGACTTTTCAAAAGATTCACTTCATCAGTCTGAGAAAAGTTTAGACAGAATCAGAAAATATTATGAACTGCTTGACGTGGAAGTCGGTGATGAATCATATGAATGTGATGCTCTTGCTCCACATAAAAAAGAGTTCTTTGACAGTATGGATGATGACTTTAACACTCCAAAGGCAATTGCTGCAATTTTTGGTTTGATTAACGATACCAAAAATGATTTGGAAAGTTATTCAGATGAAGACAAAACTGCCATCAAGGCATTCATGGACGATGCTTCCCATATTCTTGGTGTTAGTTTTGAACTTCAGGATGTCAATGCGGGCTCTGATGATTTGCTTGAATTGATTTCAGAGGTCAGATCTGAACTTAGAGCTAATAAACAATATGATTTGTCTGATAAAATCAGAGATCAGTTGCAGGCTTTAGGTTACGAAATTAATGATTAAGAGATTTTTTTCTCTCTTACTTTTTTTATTATTTTTAATCTGTTTTTACGGGTTGCATTATTTTTTACAGAATAATTAATTTTTCTAAAATATAACAATCTTTATATACTAAAAATAACATATGTTATGTTGTATAACATCAGTTATATTCTAATTTTACAATGCTTTATTTTAGGCATACCAAAACATTTATATATAAAAAATAACTATTGTTATATAGTAAATATAACACGTGATATATTTTACTTGAATTAAATGATGAAGGTGATTATTAATGACAGATAACAAAAATTACGGATTAGCAACTTTAGGTGTACGAGCAGGACAATCTCCAGACCCCGCAACTGGGGCACAGGCGGTTCCTATTTATCAGACTACTTCATATGTATTTAAAGACTCAGATGAAGCTGCAAGAAGATTCGCCCTTCAAGAGTTTGGCCAAATCTACTCCAGACTCACAAACCCTACCAGTGATGTATTTGAAGCAAGAATTGCTGCTATCGAAGGCGGTAACTCAGGTATTTCAACATCAAGTGGTCTTGCAGCAATTACATATGCAATCTTAAACGTAACCCAACCTGGAGACAACATTGTTTCTGCAGACAACCTGTACGGTGGAACCTACCAACTGTTCCATTACACATTCAAGGACCTTGCCAGAGATGTTAAGTTTGTAAATTCCCAGGATCTGCAGGCATTTGAAGATGCAATTGATGAAAAAACCAAAGCAATTTATGTTGAAACCATAGGAAACCCAAAACTGGATGTTCCTGACTTTGAAGCTATTGCAGAAATTGCACATTCTCATGACATTCCATTGATTGTGGACAACACTGTCGGTGTCGGATTGGTCAGGCCATTGGAACATGGTGCTGATGTAATTGCAGCATCCGCAACAAAATATGTCGGAGGACATGGAACCACAATCGGAGGATACATTGTGGACTCAGGTAAGTTCAACTGGGGTAACGGAAAATTCCCACAATTCTCAGAACCTGACCCAAGTTACCACGGACTGGTATTTTGGGATTCATTCGGAGATGTGCCGGAACTTGGAAACCTCGCATTCACTGTAAGAATCAGAGCAAGATTACTTCGTGATATCGGTGCAACATTAGCACCATTCAACAGCTTTTTACTCCTTCAGGGATTGGAAAGTTTGAATGTACGTGTCAAAAGACATTCTGAAAACGCTTTAGCTGTAGCAAAATTCCTGGAAGCACATCCTAAAGTAAATTGGGTAAGCTATCCTGGTTTGGAATCACACCCAACATATGAAAACAACAAAAAATACTTGAAAGACAACTTTTCAGGAATTGTCGGTTTCGGCGTAGAAGGCGGAGAGGAAGCCGGAAGAAAAGTAATCGAAAAATTAGAATTATTCTCAATACTTGCAAACATCGGAGACGCTAAAAGTCTAGCAATCCACCCTGCAAGTACAACACATCAGCAATTGACTGTTGAGGAACAGGCTGCAACTGGCGTAACACCTGATTTCATCAGGCTTTCCATCGGTTTGGAAGATGTTGATGATTTGATAGCTGATTTAAGTCAAGCTTTAGACAGCATTTAAGTAAGTTTCACACTTACTTTTAAATTTTTTTATAAAAAAACAATTGGGAGATAAAGGAATGTATTTGGATAACTCAGCAACCACTCAAGTTAGTGAGGAAGTTTTTAAAGAAATGGAACCTTATTTCATACAGGAGTTCGGAAACCCTTCCACTCTATATGGAATAGGTCGTGAATCAAAAAAAGCATTGAATCTGGCTCGTCAAAGAGTAGCCGATGCCATCAATGCAAAACCTGATGAGATTATTTTCACCAGTGGTGGATCAGAATCAGATAACCTTGCAATCAAAGGTGTTGCCTTCAAATTGCAGAAAAAAGGAAAACATATTATAACTACAAACATTGAACACCCTGCTGTGAAAAACACTTTGGGATTTTTGGAATCACTCGATTTTAAAGTAACCTACTTGCCGGTTAATGAGGATGGGCTGATCAGCGTTGAAGATTTAAAAGATGCAATCACTGATGAAACCATTCTGATTACTGTAATGCATGCTAACAATGAAATTGGTACTATCCAACCGATTGAAGAAATCGGTAAAATCGCACGTGAGAAAGGCATCAAGTTCCACGTGGATGCGGTGCAGAGCTTCGGAAAGATTGAAGTGGATGTTGAGAAATTGAATATTGATTTGCTTTCCTTATCTTCACATAAAATCAATGGTCCAAAAGGTGTAGGCGCTTTATACATCAGAAAAGGAACTCGAGTTGTACCTTTAATTCATGGTGGTGGCCAGGAAAAAGGAATAAGAGGAGGAACTGAAAACGTTCCGGGAATTGTCGGATTTGGTAAGGCCTGCGAGTTGGCAGTTGAGAAGTTAGATGAACACTACAAAAAACAAATTGCCCTAAGGGACGAGCTTATAGACAAAGTTCTCTCCACAATTCCTGAAGCTTATGTCAATGGGGATTTGCAAACCAGACTGCCGAATCTTGTAAACTTCAGATTCAAGGCTATTGAAGGTGAATCATTAATCCTCTTATTGGACGCCAACGGATATCAGGCATCAACCGGTTCTGCATGTTCATCAAATACTCTTGAAGCATCTCCTGTTCTTACAGCTTTAGGTCTTGACCCTGTTGATGTTCACGGGTCATTAAGAATTTCACTTTCACCTGAAAGTGATACATTTGATGTTGATGCATTTGTTGAGGTCATAGCAAGTTCAGTCAAAAGATTAAGAAAAATGTCTCCTTTATGGAATCAGGAATTAGATTACGATAATATTATGTGTAGAAAACATGAAGACGGATGTAGGAAGTGTTAATTATGGATTATTCAGAAAAAGTTATGGATCACTTTGCAAACCCTAGAAACTGCAGAATGATGGAAGATGCAAACGGAGTCGGAACCGTAGGAAACCCTACCTGTGGGGATTTGATGACAATTTATATCAAAGTGGAAGATAACGTCATAACCGACATTTCTTTCCAGACATTTGGTTGTGGTGCCGCTATTGCAACAAGCAGTATGATTACTGAAATTGCAGTAGGCAAAACCCTTGAAGAAGCATTGGAAATCTCAAGAAACGATGTTGCAGAGGAATTGGATGGTCTTCCACCTATAAAAATGCACTGTTCCAACCTTGCGGCAGACGGTCTTCAGGCAGCCATACAAAATTATTATGAAAACAATCAATAATAATAAATACTTTGAATAATAGAATATCTTTAATCTATTAAAGGAGATGTTTTATTATGGCAAAAATATTAAAATGTGATGACTGCGGAAGCATCATTCAAGTATTAGCTGAAGGCGATGAAAAAGTATGTTCAGACCACATGCTTGAATTCCCTGTACAGACTGAAGGTGAAAAAGCACCTAAACACAAACCTGTAGTTGAAATCGACGGTGACAAAGTAACCGTAAAAGTCGGTGAAGCTGCTCACCCAATGGATGACGACCACTTCATTCAATTTGTTATTGTTGAAGCCGGTGCGGAACAATATGCAAAATGCTTTAAACCTGGAGATGTTGCAGAAGCAACTTTCACTGTAAACTCAACCGATGACGTTAAAGCATTAGCATTCTGTAATTTACACGGACTCTGGTCCAGTGAATAAGTTTAAAGGAAATCTTTAAACTTCTTTTTTTTATTTTTAATTATTTTGTTTGATTAACATTGGTTTTGTTATAATCAGTATTGCCGTTGGTCTGTTTTGATATAATCTGTCTTGAAACGCCAAGAACTGTTTTCAGTAAAATCAGCCCGTCACTTGAAACCTGACGGATAAGATAATTCGGCCTTAAATAAAACTTGAGAAATGCTTTTTTCTGGATGCTTCGAAGTTCCTGACTGGAACAGTCAATTGTTTGTAAAACAGGATCTAAAAGAGTGTATTTGGACCAGTCCTTAATATTAATCAAATTCTTTTTGAATGTTTCATTGTAAAATCTTGTGCCCGGATACGGTGTGGCAAGACTGTATAATGCATAATTCGGCTTTAAATTTTTAACAAAATCTATTGTCTGTTTTATGCTTTCATGGGTGTCTTCCGGCATGCCGATAACGCAGGAGGCGATTGTTCTTATACCTACTTCATGGGCAATTTTAAATGCATTTTCAGTTTTTGTGACTGTAATATTTTTGTTCATTTTTTCAAGCATCTGCTGGTCGGCGCTTTCAACGCCTATAAATATGGTGATGCATCCTGCATCCTTCATGGTCTGCAGCAGTTCCTTATCAAGAGTGTCAACTCTGGAAGTGCAGCCCCACCAGAATTTCAAGTTGCGCCTTTTGATTTCTGCACAGAATTCATTTACAAAACGTTTGTTTAAAGTGAATGTATCATCCATGAATGCTATTGTATCTATATTCTGCTCTTTCAGCCTCATTTCAACTTCGTCCACTACATTGCCGACAGATCTTCTGCGCAATTTATGGCCATGGAGTGCTGCTGAAGAACAGAATGAACATTGCATAGGACATCCTCTGGTTGTAATGATGGTGGCGACATTGGTGGTAATGTTTAAAATCCTGTATTTTTCCATAGGAAAGAGATGAAATGCCGGAAACGGCAGTTCATCCAGATTTTGAATTACCGGTCGGTCAGGAGTAACTATGAGAGAATTATCACTTTTGTCATGAAAAGCCAGACCCGCAACATTTCTTAAATCCCCATTGTTTTCAATTGTTTGTACAAGTTCGAGGAAAGTGTATTCTCCTTCGCCTCTGATAACTACATCCACGCTTTTTTCTTCTAAAACGCTTTCATATTCAAAAGTTGGATGGTAACCTCCCAGGACGATAACTGTATCCGGTTTAACCTGTTTTATTTTATCTGCTGAATCGAGAGCCACTCCAATGGTTGGTGTAAGTGCGCTGATTGATACGATATCAGGGTTTCTTTTCAGGATTTCTTCTCCAATCTCGTCATAGGTCAATTCCAATGCTGAAGCATCCAAAACATCAACATCAATATGATGCTTTTCCAAAACTGCAGCCATATAACCTATGCCTAATGATGGGGCAACAACACCTAGAAATTTGTATTTTGAATTTGTCTGAGGGGGGTTTAGAAATGTTACTTTAATGTTTTCACCAAAATTGATTTGTATATAATAAATAATAATTGAACATATATAAAGTTTTTTTTCATGAAAAATTTTAATAATATGTTTTTAAATAATATATATCGTGTCTAGTTATATAAAATTGATAATTTTTATTGTTGTTTTACTAATTGTTTCAACTGCCATCGTTTTTGTTGAAAGTTCAACCGATAATATGAACAAATCAATGCAAGCCATTAGCGACGGCATTGTTCAGGGTGACAGCGACTATAATGAGGCGGTTGATTTGGTCAACAGTAAAAGTTTTTATGATGGAATGGAAAAGGCGAATTCTGCCGGAGAACATTTTAACAGTAGTTTGAAAATGCTAAATGAAATTAGGGACAGCTCTTCGGATATAAATGCTGTCCACAAGCAGTACATAGATACTGTGATAACTGAAATCAATTTCAAACTTCAGGCGGTTGATTTATTCAAGGAAGCTATAGAGTGTTTTGAAATTCAATCAAACTACACCGGTTCAAATTATGCTTATCAGGCTAATGATATGATGATTCAGGCTAAGGAATTCCAGAATCAAAGAGACATGTTAGTTCAAAATAATTCAGATTTATTTAAATGAATATTTTAGATTATGAGGTTTTAAATTGAAGACAAATTGCCCAAAATGTAAAGGAGTAGGTTCCGTTGTAGTTGACTACAAGGAATGTGATGCCTGTGGCGGAACAGGTTATGAAGATGATTTATTTGATGTAGGCAGTCATTTTAAAGGAGTTAACAGTAAAGCAAGAGCAAAGTTCGATTTAGGTTCAGATCAGGATGTTCCATGCGAAGTATGTAATGGTAAGGGTCAGGTTGAAGTGTTTGAAGAGTGCCCTCATTGTCATGGTACAGGTCAGGTGGAAGTTTGCCGTGACTGCGGTAAGCTGATTGAGGAAGGACAGGACGTTTGTTCAGAGTGCAGTGAAAAAAGGAAGGTGAAAAAAATGAAGCATGATGCATATGAAGCTCAAAGAAATCAGGCACGTGACGTTTACATACTTGATGATTTATGTCAGATGAGAGATATCGACAAGGACAAGTTATACAGAGGAAGAATTACAAGGATTGAAAGATACGGTGCATTTGTCACATTGAACAATAACGTTTGGGGACTCATGAGAGGAGATGTTTCCGATTACAATGTTGGTGAAGATGTAATAGTATTTATAACAGCAATAAAATCAAGGGATGGAAAAATTGATTTTGCACCTGCTTATGTTGACAAGTACAAGCTTAAAAGATTGACCAAATCAATTCCAAGAACCTTAATCGGCAAGCTGGAAGAGAAGAAAGGTAAAATGGTTAGAATTGACGGTGAAGTTCAGCAGGTTCAGCAGACTTCAGGTCCTACAATATTCATCATCAACGATGAATCCGGCATAACCGAAATTGCCGCTTTTGATAAGGCCGGTGAAAGGTCATATCCTGAAATCGATGTCGGTGATGCAGTTCAGGTCATTGGAGAAGTCAACGAACATGGTGGAAAAACTCAGATTGAGTCATCTTCCATGACAAAACTTTCCGAAGAAAATAGAATAAAGCTATTAAAATTAATAGATGATGCATTAAACAAGAAAGCTCAACCAAAAGATGTTGATTTCTTGGTCAAAAGTGATGTTTTAAACAGGCTCAGACCGAAGATGTATGAGGCAGCACAAAAAATCAGAAGGGCAATACTTGATGGCAGGACAATTCTTCTCAGACACCACAATGATGCCGACGGAATATGTTCAGGTGTTGCTATGGAAAAGGCTATCGTACCTTTAATCGAAGAGGCCAATCCAAGCAATGATGCGCAATATTACTATTTCAAACGTTCCCCTTCAAAAGCACCGTTTTATGAACTGGAAGATGTTGTAAAGGACTTGTCTTTCGCTTTAGAAGACCAAGAAAGACATGGTCAGAAACTGCCGTTAATTGTGCTTTTGGATAACGGTTCCACTGAAGAGGATATAGTTGCCCTTATGCAGGCTAAAATCTATGACATTGAAGTTGTCGTTATAGACCACCACTCTCCTGGTGATTTGATAACAAAAGACATCAGAGACGGTGAAATATATGGAGGAACCGTAGCTGTGGATGAATATGTCGACACTCATGTAAACCCGTATCTTGTAGGTGGAGATTCACAGCTTACTGCTGGTGCTCTTGCAACTGAAGTTGCACACATCATAAATCCTTCTGTTAAGGAATTAATCAAACACCTGCCTGCTGTTGCAGCATTGGGTGACCGTGCCGAATGTGGTGAAGTATATCAGTATCTGCAACTGGCCAGTGAAAAAGGATTTACAAAAGAACACCTTGCAAAAATAGCCGAATGCGTTGATTTTGAAGCATATTTCCTAAGATTCATGAACGGAAGAGGAATAATGGATACAATCCTTGCCGTTGACAATATCGACAAGCACGAAAAGATGATAGATGCTTTGTATAAGGAATATCAAAAGAGAGTCGATACTCAACTTAAAGCAGCTCTTCCAAATATCAAAAGAACCCAGCTTGAAAACGGAATTTACTTCAATCTTATCGATGTTGAAAAATTCGCACATAAGTTCACATTCCCGGCTCCAGGAAAAACCTGCGGATTCATACATGATCATGTAATTAAAGAATTAGGCGAGGACAAGCCAATTGTTACATTGGGCCATGGTCCTGATTTCGGAGTATTCAGAGCAACAGATGCTGTCAATGAACAGTACGGTTTCAACGTGAATGAAATTGTCACAACTATGATCAATCGTGTTCCTCAGGCAGGAATTGACGGAGGAGGTCATGAATGTGCAGGTTCCATTAAATACATTGAAGGTCTTGGTGAGGAAGTGCTGTATAAGGTAGTTGAAGAGATTCAAAGTTTAACTAAAAAATAAATGCAGAAAAATGGTTTTAGACAATTATTGTAGAAAATGCGGTCACAGAATACTTCCAAATGAACCTTATTGTCCAGGTTGCGGTTCAAAAACAGGATTCATTGTAAATGGTGAAAATCAGGTATTCGATATTCCAATTCATTCAATCGGATTTTTTGATTTGGATATAGACTTTTCACCATACATCAAATCAAACAGGAATGATTTTAAATATGAAATATGCTCCTGCGGTTATTTAAACGAGGTCAATAATGAATTTTGTTACATGTGCGGAACAAAAAGAACCCCTTCCAAATTAGGTAAATTCCTAAAGAATAAATCAAAACCGGAATTTTCAATGGACAACATATTATGTGAATGCGGAGCCATCAACTCCAGAGAAAATGCTTTTTGTGAAATGTGCGGAAAGCAATTGAAGGTTTCACAACATCAAACTTATGAAAACTACAGCAATTTTAATTTGGAATTTGAAAACCCAATATTCTGTTTTTGCGGAGAGGAAAATGAGCAGTTCGCGCA
The DNA here is from genome assembly GCF_045541095.1 of Methanobrevibacter sp. GTDB lineage: Archaea > Methanobacteriota > Methanobacteria > Methanobacteriales > Methanobacteriaceae > Methanocatella. Next base: position 15,010 of record NZ_JAZQIJ010000127.1, on the reverse strand, counting down.
GTTTTGTAGAAATTGCGGAAGGCCTCTAATAAATTATGGGAAAACAAATGACATTTATATCCTGTGCACATGTTCGACAATCAATGATGCCACTGCAGACTATTGCACCGAATGCGGTCAGAACCTCAACAATGAAAATACAGTCGTTGTTTGCATATGTGGGCATAAGAATCCGAAGGGATCTAAATTTTGCCAGCATTGTGACAGGCCGTTGAATCCCCAAAAATCCATAAAAACCAGAATTATATGTTCATGTGGAGAGATATTGGATTGGGATTCGGAATATTGTCATAATTGTGGAAAAAACATAAAAATGGCTTTTATGCGAAAGAATTCCATAAATAATACTGTCAAATCTATTAAAGACATGTTTAGGTAGTGATTAATTGATTAATTGTGACTTGTGCGGAACATTAAATTTCAAGGAGAACAATTATTGCACTCATTGTGGCAATAAACTGGTAATGGAACATGTCTGTCCGTATTGCGGAGAAGTTAATCTGGATTATGCAACACATTGCATAAAGTGTAAAAAGCAGATCAATCCTATTGAAATCAACGATTTCGATACATTGTTCAGCCAGTATAACGAAGATTTGCTGTCCAATGCTGAAATAAGTGATGTGGAATATAACAAGTTATTAAAAAACATATTTTTACGTGCAGATTATATTGAAGTTTACGGAAACACCACAAAAAATAAAATTTTAAGTTTAGCAAGTGTTTTTACCGAATGCAGACCAAAGGCCAGAGGCTATGAGAGGGGATTCATATTCCTCGGAAACGGAATATATTATGATGATCGCCTTGTGGATGCTGTTCAGATTTCCACAATCATACATGAATTGGCACATTATCTGTTGTTCAGCATTATTGAAAACCTTCTGTGCGATATTTTTTCAGTCAGACCATCCACTACACTTCAGAGTTTCATTTGGTATTTTTTAACTCTTCCTGAATTTAAAATCATGAATGAATATTGTGCACATACCGTTGAAGGCCGTTTTGTTCCCTACGGTTATCAAAACTATGGTTCCTTTAATTTATTGATTAAACAGATGGGACTGGATGATGAATCGGTTAAGGGCATGGTAATTTTCGGAAATTCCTTTGCAAATGAAATAATTACATATCTGGAAAAGTATATTGACGGTAATTTAAGAGATGAAATAAAACTTCAATACAGAAAAGACTCAGTTGCTCCGTCATATGAAGAAATCTTGACTGAAACTAATGACAGTCTGCCATTATCATTAAAAAATAGAACATTGTTGCAGGTTTTATTGGATATTTTTAAAGAAGCATCTCAGGAAACTATTATTCGTGAAGAATTAGAGAGAATAAAAGAAGGGATTGAACAAAATTAATCCTCTTTTGAATTAATTTCATTTAATACTTCTTTACCTGTATCGGTCAAGCGGTATAATCTGCCTTTACGGGCTTCTTCATTAATACATTCGACTATATCTTTACTTTTTAATTCACTTAGAACTTTTGAAATGTGATTAGTTCTAATTCCACTGTCTTTAGCAATGTGAGTTGGAATCTTAACTTCATCCCCAATAGATTTTAATGTTTTTTCTCTGTACTTAGAAATCTGAACATAAGAAGTTAACTTCAAAAGCTCATCATATTCGTTGGACATGATTAGTATTATATAGTTAATACTATAAAATATTTTATAACATCATTGTAGTTTATTACAACTAGATTAATAACTGTTTAAATAATTTGGGTACGTTTCTAGTCAAATAGGTATGTTATTATATATCTTGTGTCCAAAATATTAATTACAGTTTAATTTTTGTGAGTTTTATGAAATGTGAAAAATGCGGTTTTGAAAATAAAAAATCAGCTAAGTTTTGTGCAAGTTGCGGTACTCCGATGGAATCTGCTCCTGCTGGTGGGGATTCAGGGACAAGCAATTCCAAATATATTATAATAGCTTTAGTTATTGTAATCATAATGCTTGTAGCTGTAATGGGTTATTTTGCGGGGTCTATGAATTCAAACAATGTTCAAACAGCAAGTGATGTTGTTGAAAATTCATCTTCCAAAAATGTTGAATCCTCCGCCGATGAAGGTAGTGGCCAAACTCATGCTGTATCTTCTTCACAATCCAAAACAACAACTGTTGAGGAGTCAAAATCATGGGTATCCATAGGCAGTTATTCGGGTTCAGGTTCAGGTTCACAAAGCATTTCCGTACCTTCAGGTAAGATAATGGTAAAGCTTTCTGCATATCCTATTAAAAATTATGCTACAAACCATCTCTATGTAACCGGACCTAATGGGGAGTCCGGTGGCGTGGATTGGGGTTCACATAGTGACGTTGAGACCAGATCAGACTCATTCACATGTACATTATCCTCATCCGAGACATTCACTATTGATTATTATGAAACTGTTAGCTGGGAAGTTGAATTCTTTAGATATCAATAAGTGATTTTACAATCACTTTTTTTATTTTTTTTTAACAAAATTTTAATATAAATAAAATGTAAAATACTACTATGTTTTTTGATTTGAATATTGTGGGAAACGGCTTGGAAAAAAATCATGCTTTGGCCGTTGAGGCTTCCAAATATGGATGGGAACATATTAATTTTTCATATAATCAAAATGACTTTAAGGATGCATTAAAGTTCAAGGACGAACTCTCTGAAGTGATAGGCAACATAATAGATTTTGATTATACTTTGGAGATTGAATCAAACAATGTTTCCGAAATCAGAAAATTCACCCGTAAATTTAGAAAAAAATCACTATGCATTTCCGTAATCGGTGGGGATTTGAAGGTCAACAGGGCAGTTTTGGAAAATGTTCAGATTGATGTTTTGTCAAGACCGTATCTGAAAAGATTCGATGGAGGTCTTAATCATGTTTTGGCAAAGGAAGCTGTAAGAAATAACGTTGCAGTGGAACTGTGCTTTAAGGATGTTTTGAGAAGCTACCTCTCCCATAGGTCAAAGGTCATCTCCAATTTTAAGGATATCTATACTCTGTACAGGAAATTTGACTTTCCTTTGATTTTATCATCCCGTGCAGAAAGCGTTTTTGATATCAGATCAACTCATGATTTTGTGGCGTTTTTCGCTCAGACAGGATTGAGCGGAGCGGAAATCAACAAATCATTTAAAACTGCAGGTAATATCTTAGAATTTAATAAAGAACGTAAAAATTTCATTTTTAATGGTGTCAGGAGGGTTTTGGATGAAGCTTAAGGTCTTGCCACCTACTTTAAGGAAAAACAACAGATATCTTACAGTTGAGATAAAATCATTCTCTCCAATTTCAAAAGATGATTTGGTTACAATCGTATGGGACGGTTGTGTTCGTCTTCAGGGGGAACTTAACACTTCTAATTTTAACTTATGGGTTATGAAATTCTATGAAATGGATAAAACTCATGAGTATTTTGAATATACTGCCATTGTGAGATGTCAAAGGGGTTTTGTTGATGAGGTAAGATCAGCTTTGGCTTTGGTGAACATGTATAAAAACAACCGTATTGCAATCACCACAATCGGATTGTCCGGAACTATCAAGGCTTCACGGAAATATATTTAATTACTTTTTGTTAGTTTAAAATAGAAACATTTATAAATAATATATTTATATAAATAACAAATGGATTTATGGAAAAAGAATAAACAAATATTTTAATAGACTACAATGTAGCGATTAAAATTAAAATTTGCCTTTTCATGGAGATTTGGTTTTGATTTTTAAATTATGTTTTTAAAGTAGTTGAATTAAAATTTTAAAATTTATTTAAAAAATATTTTATAAATGTGAGGTATTATAAATGCAACCTTTACAAAATGCTGGATATGACAGGGCTATTACTGTATTTAGCCCAGATGGAAGACTTTTCCAAGTAGAATATGCAAGAGAAGCTGTAAAAAGAGGAACTACATCTATCGGTGTAAAAAGTTCTGAAGGAATTATTTTAGCTGTTGACAAAAGGACAACTTCTAGTTTGGTTGAAGCGTCATCTATAGAAAAGATATTTAAAATAGATGAACATATCGGAGCAGCCACTTCCGGTCTTGTTGCAGATGCAAGGGCGTTGGTTGAAAGGGCTAGAGTGGAAGCACAAATCAACAAAATAACCTACAGTGAACCTATTAGGGTTGACAGCTTATCTAAAAAACTATGTGATATGTTACAGCTATACACCCAAAACGGTGGAGTAAGGCCATTCGGTTCCGCTTTAATCATTGGTGGAGTATATGACGGAAAATGCAAATTGTTCGAAACCGATCCAAGCGGTGCATTGATTGAATATAAGGCTACTGCTATCGGTTCAGGCAGAGCTGCTGCTATGGATATTTTTGAAGAAAAATACAGTGATGACATTACATTGGAAGGAGCTATTGAATTGGCTTTAACTGCAATCAATGATGCAACAGACCATGACACTACTTCAAATAATGTTGAAATAGCTGTAATCAGATGTGATGATGGAAAATATGTCAAACTTTCTCATGAAGAAGTACAGGAATATATCGATAAAGTGCTTGTAGAGGAGGAAGAAGAAGACGTTGAGGAATCTGTTGAAGAAGATTCTGAAGAAAATGAAGAATAATTTTATTTAATTTTTTTAGTTGGGAGATGTTTCAATGGTCAATGTTGATGAAGCTATTATTGCTAAATACGAATATTGCGGTGAACATTTTGAAATATTGGTTGACCCTGATTTGGCAGCTGATTATAGAAATCCTGATGGCCCTGATGTTGCCATTGAAGATCTTTTAGCTGTTGAAGAAATTTTTAAAGACTCCAAAAAAGGGGATAAAGCTTCTGATGAAGCTATGAATAAAATTTTTGAAACCACTGATCCTATTGAAGTTTCTAAGATAATACTAGAAAAAGGAACAGTTCAATTGACTGCTGATCAAAAAAGAAAAATGCAAGAGGATAAAAGAAAGTTAGTTATCAATAAGATTGCTAAAGAAGCTATAAATCCTCAAAATGGTCTTCCACATCCCGTTCAAAGAATTGAAAATGCATGTGATGAGGCCCGTGTTAAATTTGATCCATTTACTTCTGTTGACCAACAAGTTCAAACAGCTTTAAAAGCCATTAAGCCACTTATTCCTATCAAATTCGAAAAGGTCAAAGTAGCTGTTAGACTTCCAGGTTCTGCAGCAGGCAGTGCTTATTCTGTAATTCATGGTTTCGGTGAAATAATTAATGAAGAATGGCAACAAGACGGCTCCTGGATTGGCATAATAGAAATGCCTGGAGGTCTTCAAGATAAATTTGCTGCTAAAATGGCTGAAATCTCAGGTGGAGATGCAGAAACTAGAACTATTAAATAACAATTAAAATGCTTATGGGATTATTATGATATATGTGGAAAATAAAGATTTAGTTATTCCTGGTCAGGTATTGGCTGACGATGAATACTATTCAGGAAGAGGTACCTTTAAAGAAAATGGTAAAGTCTGCTCTTCTTTAATAGGACTTGTTTCTTTAAGGAATAAAAAAATTAGAGTTATTCCTCTAAAAAGCAAATACGTTCCTAAAAAAGGAGATGTTGTAATAGGTAAGATTAATGATGTAAGATTCTCAATGTGGGATGTTGACATTAATTCACCTTATTCCGGAATTTTACCTGCTTTTGAAGTGTTTGGTCGTGAGAAAAAAGAGCTCAACAAAGTTTATGATGTTGGCGATGTTCTATTTTTAAGAGTTGTCGATGTTGATGAAATCAAAAAGGCAAAACTCGGTTTAAAAGGAAGAGGAATGGGCAAATTCAAAGGAGGAATTATTGTAGATATTGCTCCAACCAAAGTTCCAAGACTGATTGGTAAAAAAGGTTCTATGATTAACATGATTAAGGATAAGACCAATTGTAAAATTGTCGTTGGTCAAAACGGTCTCGTTTGGGTAAAAGGAGACGAAGACATGGAACAGCTTACCAAAAACATTATTCATTTAATTGAAGCTGAGGCTCATACTTCTGGTTTAACAAATAAAATCAAAAACAAATTATACTTAGCTATTGATGGTGAATTGCCACCTGAAGAAGAAGTTGAAGAGCAAGAAGAGGAATTTGTTTTAGAAAAACCTAAACTTCAGAATTTTAAAGAAGAATTAGAACAAGAAGAAAGAGAAGCTGAAGAAAATAAAGAAAAAGAAGATAAGCCAAATATTGCTGAAGTTATTGAAGAATTAAAAAAGAAAAATAAATCCAAAGATAATTCATTATCTTTAAGTGATAACTCAAATAATTCTTTTATTTTGAATAATAAATAATGATTATTTATTCTTCGTTTTATGAGAGGTAGATATGATGTCAGAAATGATAAGACAAGACGGTAGGAAATTTGATGAATTAAGACCTATCAAAATTGAAGCAGGAGTTCTTGAACGTGCAGACGGTTCTGCTTACTTGGAAGTTGGAGGAAATAAAATTTTAGTAGCTGTATATGGTCCTAGAGAATCATACATTAGAAGATTGCTCGAACCTAATACCGGAGTAATCAGATGCAGATATAACATGGCACCATTTTCAGTGGATGACAGAAAAAGACCTGGTCCAGACAGAAGATCATCTGAAATTTCTAAAATCACAGCAGATGCTTTAAGACCAGCATTGATGTTGGAAAATTATCCACGTTCAATGATTGATATTTACATAGAAGTAATTGAAGCTGAAGGAGGAACTCGTTGTGCCGGAATCACAGCAGCTTCCGTTGCTTTGGTTGATGCAGGAGTACCTATGAAAGATATAGTAGTAGGATGTGCTGCAGGTAAAGTCAATGACGAAATTGTACTTGACTTGTCCGAATATGAAGATAAAGAAGGTCAAGCTGATGTTCCTATAGCTATGATGCCTAGAACTGGTGAAATCACATTACTGCAAAGTGACGGTGATTTAACTGAAGAAGAATTTGCAAAAGCCATTGATTTAGCTATGGAAGGATGTCGCAAAGTAAATGAAATTCAAAAAGAAGCCTTAATGAAAAGGTATTCTACAGAATAGTGGGTGGAAAATATGGATATCGTACCGGAAATTACAAGACAAAGTATAACTAACCTTGTCAAAAATGATAAAAGAGAAGATGGCAGACAATTAACAGAATATAGGGATATTTCTATTGAAACTGATGTCATTTCCAAAGCTGAAGGTTCTGCTCGTGTGAAATTAGGAGGAACCCAAGTAATTGTAGGTATCAAACCACAAATTGGAAGCCCATTCCCAGACACTCCTGATTTAGGAGTTCTAATGACCAATTGTGAAATGTTACCAATGGCTGACCCTACATTTGAACCAGGGCCACCTAGTGAAGATTCAATCGAACTTGCACGTGTAGTTGACAGAGGTATTCGTGAAAGTGAATTAGTGGAATTGGATAAATTATGTGTTGAAGAAGGAAAACACGTTTGGATGCTTTTCATTGATTTACACATCATAGACAACTGCGGAAACCTGTTTGATGCATGTGAATTAGCTGTCATGGCTGCACTTAAATCTACTAAATTGCCTGTTGCAACCGTAGTAGATGATGATGTAGTTTTAAGTGAAGATGAAACTTTTGATTTACCAATAAACAATGAACTTGCTTTATGTACATTTGTTAAAATTGGTGACAAGATGGTTATTGACCCAACATTGGAAGAAGAAAGAGTTGCTAACGCTCGTCTGAATGTTGGTGTTACAAAAGACGGCCACATTTGCTCAATGCAAAAAGGTGGTAAACAACCATTAACAAAAGATGATATTCTCTACTGTGTAAATACTGCAGTAGGAAAAGTAAAAGAGTTAATAGAATATCTTTAAATGTCTGAAGGACGATTAAGATTTCTAAATTCTTTTTTTTCTATTTTTTTATTATCAATCAAAACAAATTTTGTATCTATTTTTTCTATCAGTCCCTTGATGTGCAAAATGTCTTCACCGATCAGATCGTCAATAATTCCCACGACATTTTTATTGTACACTGAATGCAGCGGTTCTGAGGTTTTAATCTTGTTTTCTGCATCATGGTAAGGAACGATGGCCTGATAACTTTTTTCAATTTCATTAAAAATAGTTTCAATATAATTTTGTGTAACATATGGGCTGTCACAGGGAAGAACAAGTGCATAATCTCCTGTAATGTTGGACAATCCTGTCATTATTCCAGGAAGAGGGCCCTTATTTTTGATTTTATCTTCAACAAAGGTGAGGCTGTAGGTATAATCTTCGGGATTTATGAATTCACTGTATTTTTCAATTCTTTCTTTATTATTTAAAACAATTATAGCTTCGTTTATCTGGTGGTTTAGTGTAGAAAGGATATGTTTTATCATAGGAGTTCCATGAACAATCATTGAACCTTTGTCACGCCCCATTCTACTACTTTTACCTCCACATAAAATTATGCAAGATTTAATATTTTCACTTTTTCCATTACTCATATTAAATCCCCCATAACCTATTCGTTAACATATACGCTTGCAGTTTCATCAAACGGATTAGTACGGATAATCAATGCAATCATGTAAGGGTAGTGCTTGTTCAGGTATCTTAAATAGTAAACCCATTCATGAACCAGTTTATTGTAAACCCTTTGCATATCTCCGTTAAGGTGTCCGAAATCGGCATCTGAAACCAGGGCGAAATCCTTTCTGTGTTCCAGTTCTTCATCCAAGTGAAGAATGGCATTTATCAAGCCTGTGAATTCTTCTTTTTCAAGTAAATTCGGATTGTTTATCAAATTGATGATAAATTCTCTTTTACTTGATAAAAGAACCCTTAAGTTTTCTAAAAATTCTTCTCTGTCTTCTGCTGCAATGTCCATTGCTGAAAAATCAATTGTAGTGGTTTTAAGTTCATTCAATTTCTTTTCGTAGTCTTCATCTGTCCAGTTTTTAATTGATTTTAAATTTTCAGTATTGGCTTTATATTTATTAACGCTGCTTAATTGACTGATTAAATCGTTTCCGATTTCAGAAAAGAATGTGCTCATAAGCATGTCAAGTTTTTCAAGCATTGCCTCTTTTTCTTTTCTTTCAATAATTTCATCCAATAGGAATGCAACAATAAGTATATCTACAGGAATGAAACCTAAATGAGTCCAAATGTATGATATAATATGTTCCGCATCTCCCAATACGAGATAATTGGATCCATAGATGACAATTATCAAAATGACCATTAATATTGAAAATTTTGCTTTCCAACTTAATCGTTTACTCATTTTTTTAATCTCCAATTTTTATCTTTTTTTAGCTGAGATGATGGCTATTGGGTTTTCGCTCATCATCAATATTCCACGGTCCAGGATTCTGCCGTTTGAAACGTTGACTTCCATAAGTTTGGGATTATATCCCAAATCCTTAAGTTTATTCACGGCTTCCACTTTTGTGTCCACAAGGATTGCTGTAATCAGTATTCTTCCTTTGGAATTCAATTTTTCATCAACAATCTCGAGGATATTTTCAAGTTGACGGCCGCTGCCTCCCACGACTGCAATGTCAATATCGTCTATGTCATTGAGGGCATTTGCTCCGTCATCGTTTATGAGTGTGACATTGTCTCCAAGTCCGAATTTTTCAAGATTTCTTCGGGTTACTTCAATCGCTTCTGGATTTGTATCGATGGATATTACTTCTCGGGCTCTCTGTGAAAATTCACAGGTCAGCCCTCCGGTTCCGCATCCGCAGTCAACAACTTTATCTGCATCTGTCACTTCGGATTTGTATAGTAATATTGCTCTTATGGCCTCTTTAGTAGGTCCTGGAACGTCACAGGATTTAATGAAATCCCTATCTTCTAACATTTACTCCCACCTTTTAAATAAATTGTTTTCAATTTTTAATGAGTCTAGAATCTTTCCAACAATAAAATTGATTTGGTCATCAACAGTATCATGTGTCGAATAAAATCCTGGCATGGCAGGTAAGATTATAGCTCCTTCTTGTGATAATGTTAGCATGTTCTGTAAATGAATGCTTCTCAGTGGAGTTTCACGGGGAACAATTACGGTAGGTCTTCTTTCTTTGAGACTCACATCTGCAACTCTTGTAATTGTATTGGCTCCGTATCCATTGGCTATTGATGACAATGTTTTCATTGAACACGGTACAATGGCCAATGCATCGGCTTTAAATGATCCACTGTTTATGGAAGCGGTAAGGTCATTGAAATCATAGTAAGTATCTGCAAGGCTTATTACCTCTTCTGCACTATAATCGGTTTCTGATTTGATAACGGTTTTGGCGGCGTCGCTTATAATTAGGCTGTTTTCAATACCTAATTCCTTCAACACTTCGAGTAATCTTATTCCATATATTACTCCGCTGGCGCCTGTTATTGCTACAACAATCATATTATCTCCTAAAATAGTTTAATTTGGTCATAGTGAATGCCATGGAATTTTTCTCTATCAATTTCAGGCAAATCAAGGTAATTTTCTAGTTTAAATTTTTCAAATTTGCTTTTCTCTTCTTGAGGAACATAAACGCTGATGTCAGGGATATTGAACCTGGCTTTGCTCAATGCACCTATGATATTTGAAATTTCAGTTAGAGGATACAGTTTATCGTCCACATTGACTTGAGTTTTCATTTCATCAAAGCGAGGGTATTCTGCAATGTTGATGTAGACGTAATCCTTGTCAATATTGTAGTCTTCACCAATTTCCTCTTCAGCCTTTCTAAGTGCGCTTTGCTCGATTTTATACATTTTTTCAGGATATTTGAAGTTATCGAGTCTGATTGTCTTTACCCTTTTCATGATGATTCTGTTGTCAAGTCTGGACATGATGTCATTTACGAATGGATTTTCGCAGCGTCTGAACATTGAAATGATGTCTGTATCGTCATATTTGTAGATTTCATTTTCCTTGATGATATCTTCATCTATGACTCTTTTCAGGGCACGTCTGAACATTGAATTGACGATTCTAGTTGTGTGGTGCTGATATACACTCGGATACATGAAATATCTTGATACCAATGCTCCTTCTGCGGCCTGAACGCCTTTGATATCCAATATCAATCCGTCGTCAAGTTTCAGATTTGATATGATTCTTTCATAATCAATAACACCGTAGGCGACTCCTGTATTGTGTGAGTCCCTTAAAAGGTAATCCATTCTGTCCACGTCAAGTTCACCTGAAACGATTGGTCCAAGGTAACCTTTTCCGGTTACTATGTCAACTATTTCATTAACGTCAAATTTCTCCTCAAGCAAATCTCTCATGGAGGTCTTTGTAACGACATATTTGGTGAATTCTTCATGAGGGACTGACAAAACACCTTCAGACACATGTGAAAACGGACCGTGACCCACGTCATGCAGAAGAGCGGATGCCCGTATCAGTTCGATATCATCATCTGCCAAATCGAGTTCTGTAGCTAATTTGGATCCAAGATACATGGTTCCGACAGAATGTTCAAATCTGGTGTGAGTTGCGCCTGGATAAATTAGGTTGATTAGACCTAACTGCTTGATTCTTCTTAAACGTTGGAATTGCGGCATGTCCATAATTCTTTCTTCGAATTTGTTTAAGCTAATATCTCCATAGACACTGTCTCTGATAAATTTTTTCTTCTCAGCCATGTTATCAATCATCCCAAAGGTCGCCATCAGTAAGGTTTTCAATCCATGTATCGTTTTTGTCGTCTATATCTCTATTATGTATCGTATCGTTTGTATCTGTAGTGTTATTTGCGGTTATATTTGTTTTAACCGGTTCTATAATGGTCGGAACTTCATCAATGTAATTAGGTTCAAAGGAATCATTTTCAATTGAACTTAATTTATATGAGTCATTATCTTCAGTAATTGTTAAACTGGCAAATGCGCTGCTTATAACAAATGCCATAACGGCAATTATTAAAAATATTAACAAATTTGCTTTTATAGACCCTTTCATAATAACACTATTATTTATTTGTTTTAAAAATTTAAACTATACTATTATTAATTTTTTAAAAAGATAATATTTAATATTTTCTTAAAAAATTGATTTTTAATCTTAATTTGGCCAACATTTTTTTAGATGGTTATACATTTGATTTTTGGTTTTCCAAAATATTTATATATGATAATGATTAATCATTATATATCGGAAGTATACTTCCGACAATAATTGCCGACGTGCAATAATTTTTATTTAATAATTATTTAGAGAATGATAAAATGGATATGTTTAGTGCTGGTGACACTGCTTGGATACTTGTTTGTACTTTATTAGTGCTTTTAATGAGTATTCCGGCAGTAGCATTTTTTTATGGAGGATTAAGTAAACGTAAAAATGTTTTAAATACAATTTTTTTAAGTTTTATAGCATTTTCAATAATCAGTGTAATTTGGGTAATATTCGGTTACCAGTTTGCATTTGGAAATGATATAAATGGATTAATAGGAGCACCAACCAACTTCTTCCTGCAGGGGATTGGATTGGATGATTTAAACGGTACAATTCCAACATTGCTTTTTGTAATGTTTCAATGTGCCTTTGCAGGTTTGACCTGTGCAATTCTATCAGGAGCTTTAGTTGGAAGGATGAAAACAAAAGCATGGATAATCTTTGTTCCTCTTTGGGCTTGCCTGGTATATGTTCCTGTCGCCCATTGGGTATGGGGCGGAGGATGGCTCATGCAGATGGGTGCACTTGACTTCGCAGGCGGTGCAGTAGTTCACATCAACTCAGGTATTTCTGCTTTGGCTGTTGCATTGGTACTGGGAAAAAGGAAAGACACTTCACTTATTCCACACAACCTGGGATATGCAGTACTGGGTGCTGCACTCTTATGGTTTGGATGGATGGGATTCAACGGAGGATCAGGCCTTGCAGCTGACGGACTTGCTGCAAATGCAATCATAGTTTCAAATGTTGCTGCTGCAACAGGGTTGATCATGTGGACAATTATCGATACATATGTGGTTGGAAAACCGACTGTTCTTGGTGCAATTTCCGGTGCAGTAGCAGGACTTGTAGGAATTACTCCTGCTGCAGGTTTTGTCGATGTTTTCGGTGCACTGGCTATAGGTGCAGTGGCTCCGATTATATCATACTTTGCAATTTACTACCTCAAACCTAAACTTGGATATGATGATGCTTTGGATGTATGGGGCATACACGGTATGTCCGGTGTATGGGGAGCAATTGCAACAGGAATATTTGCTGTTCCTTCAATAGGGGGCGTGGCAGGATTGATTTACGGAAATCCGAATCAGGTGGTAATACAAATTATAAGTGTAATTGCTACTATAGTATATTCATTTGTAATAAGTTATATACTTGCCAAAGTAATAGATAAAGCTGTAGGTGGTATAAGAGTAGAAGAAAGTGAAGAGATTGGAGGACTTGACAGTAATCTTCACAAGGAATCTGCATATAATCTTAACTGATGGAGGTGATTATAATGAAGAGTGTTGTTGCCATTATAAGACAGGAAAAATTTGAAGATGTTAAAACAGCCCTTATGGAAGTTGGATGCGAAGGTATGAACGTGACTGAGGTTAAAGGAAGAGGAAGCCAACAGGGAATAAGGGAATCCTACAGGGGATCCAGTTATTGTATTGATTTGATTCCTAAAACACGTGTTGAAATAGTTGTAAAAGATGAAGGTGTTGACCTGATTGTTGATGCAATTAAAAAAGGAGCACACACCGGAAATATTGGGGATGGTAAAATATTCATCTATCCGATTGACAATGTAATCAGAATCAGAACCGGTGAGGAAGGTGATGAAGCAGTATAGTTTTTATTTTATTGGGGAAATATCAATATTTCCCTATCCCTTTTAATATTTTATTACCACGCCATTAATATCTGAAATGTCTACCCATGTTCTAATTCCCTGAATTTCAAATAGGTTGCCGTTTATGTATTCATAGGAAATTTCCTTGTTGTCGCTTATCAGATACACTGAATCTCCTTGAATATCACCAACCCTTTTGATGATTCCGCCATATTCATCTGAATCTGCAACAACAATGTCGCCAACATGTACATTATGAGTTTTATTGAATATTACTGTTTGACCATCCTGCAAGGTAGGAAGCATTGATGTTCCATCAACATAAACCATAACTGGAATCTGATTTTTACCGATACTTGAATCCAGATTCACCTCAACATCATCAAGACCATAATCAATGCAGAGTGTGCTTATTTTATTTTTCAAATCAGTTACATCTGATGTTGTATCGTTCATCACATCAATGGTATAATCACAAATTTCCCTGTTCAAAGCCTTTGTATCGATATTTGAAAGGGTGTGAGTAGTGACGCTGACATTCTCACCGTCAATATAAATGTCTACTGAATCATTATTAAAAAAAGTAAATGCAATAAAAACAATCAGGATGAGGATAAAAAATGCTAAAATAGCTTTTTTAAACATAGTATCATTCATCCAGAATATTCAAATCCATATTCAATAGGGCTTTCATTGTTTCGATATCAATCTGGCCGGGTGCTGTCACGTCGGTTCCGGCAGCAAATGTAATCGGTGAATCGAATTTGGATGCCATCACTCGTGTGTAGCTTCCTAAATCACCCATTGAAATTGCGATGGTATCTTTGCAATGTGAAAGGACAGCCAATATTGTTAATGTGTCTTCCAAATCCTGAGGCATGAATGCGACTTTGGCAATATCTCCCAATTCCTGTTCTTTTTCAACGATATATGTAATTTCGTTTAAATCGGGAGTCTTTTCAAAATCGTGATAAGAAACAATAGTTGTAACTCCAGTATCGTGAATTTTATGGATGTATTCATCATTGCTTTGAAGCTCAATATCCACATAGTCAACCAAATCGCAGCATTCATATAAAATGTTGAATCTTTCTTCTTCAGTTCCTTTAAAAGATCCTCCTTCGGAACTGATTCTGTTGGTAGCAATCATAGGGAAATTGATTTCCTCAATTGTATTTTTGATTTCGGAAATTTCAGGATTTTTTAAAGCATCTATCCTAAATTCCAACACGTCTGCTCCTTTATCAATACAATCTTTAGCTACTTCAATGACATCTTCGCAATTTTGTTGAAATAT
>NZ_JAZQIJ010000126.1:0-5650 GCF_045541095.1 Methanobrevibacter sp. | reverse complement strand
ATTTACAATTGGATAAATAAATTTTGTCATGAGCCCAAACAAAATTAAATTATAAATATAATAAAAAATATATTTTTAACTAATATTTATTATTAAATATTCTTTTAAATTTAACAAATTATGGTGAAAATATGAAAGTACTCGTAGCTGATTCAATTAATGAAAAGGGTATTGAAAATTTAAAGGAAGTGGCTGAAGTTGTTGTTGATACCAGCATTACTCCTGAAGAATTAGCAAATACCATTCATGAATATGACGGAATTATAGTAAGAAGCCGGACAAAACTTACTGCTGATGTTATAGAAAAAGCAGAAAATATGAAAATCATCGCAAGAGCAGGTGTTGGAGTAGACAACATTGATCTTGACGCTGCAACTAAAAAAGGAATTATGGTTGTAAACTCACCAGAATCAACTTCCGTAACTGTTGCAGAACACACAATGGGATTGATTCTCAGCATGGCCCGTAAAATATCCATTGCAGACAAATCTGTTAAAGAAGGCAAATGGGAGAAAAAATCATTTATGGGCGTAGAACTTAGAAACAAAACTCTAGGTGTTATCGGAATGGGAAGAATCGGTTCTCAAGTAGTCAACAGATGTAAAGCTTTTGGAATGGATGCAATGGCATATGACCCATACTTACCTGAAGAAGTTGCAAAACAAATGGGTGTAGAATTAACCGATTTAGATACCGTACTCAAAAATTCTGATTTTATTACAATACATGTCCCACTTACTCCGGAAACCAAACATTCAATATCCGCAGAGCAATTTGATTTAATGAAGGATACTGCATACATCGTCAATTGTGCACGTGGTGGAATTATAGATGAAGACGCTTTATACGATGCTTTGGTAAACAACAAAATTGGTGGTGCTGCTTTAGACGTATATGAAGAAGAACCACCTAAAGAATCAAAATTATTTGAACTCGACAATATTGTATTGACTCCTCATATTGCAGCTTCAACTAAAGAAGCACAAAGGGACGCTGCAATTATCGTTGCTGACGAAATTATCGATTTGGCAAATGGTAAAAATCCTAGAAATGTCTTGAACATGCCTCGTATCGACAACAACACTTTCCAGGAAGTTGCTCCATACATAGAATTATGTGAAAAATTAGGTAGTTTCATCTCACAGGGAGTTAACGGCAAAATCAAAGAAATTGAAATCATTTACACAGGAGAACTGGCTGAAATCAAAAACCTTGAAATTTTAACAAGAACTGTTATACAAGGTGCAGTAAATCCATTCTTGAGTTCCCCTGTAAATGCAGTTAATGCACCTTTAGTAGCAAAAGATAGAGGAATCAGCATTACTGAAGGAAGAAGAGACAACTCAAAAGGATATGATTCTTTAATTAAAGTTATTGCAAAAAGTGCATCTGATGAATTCTCCGTTGTTGGAACCCATTTACACGAATCCAGAATATTGAAAGTAAACGATTACTGGGTTGACGTTATTCCTGAAGGACATATGTTCATTGCAAAATATGAAGATGTGCCTGGAAGTATCGGTAAAATCGGTACCAAATTAGGAGAACACAACGTCAACATTGGAATTATGCAAGTTGGAAGAGATGAAAAAGGCGGAAGAGCCATCATGGTTTTAACTTTAGATAAAGAAATTCCAAAAGAAGTAATTAAAGAAATCCAAGCTTTAGACAATGTTTATGAAGCTAACGGATTAGAATTATAAAAAACATTTTCACCAATTTGTTTTTTATTTTTTATTTTTTTAAACCATCAAAAAAAAAATTATTCCTTAAATTCCCGGGATATCCTTTTTACACTGCCATCGGGATTAAGTTCTATTTTCAAAACCTGCTGAGGCATTTGAGTGTTGGATATTACATTAATTTGATTGCGTCTTTCAAACTCATCATAATGATAAGGGCGTTCTTCATCAAGATTCTGGAAAAATTCATCATCTTCCTCATCAAAAAATCCAGGTTTGAACTCATCATCATCTGTTAAGACATCACTTTCATCAAAAAAGTCATCAGGATTATCATTGACAAGATAACTATAATCCCCTATTGAATAATCCATCGGCTCCCCGTAACGATTATATGACTTGAAAGTCTCAAATGAATAAGGAAGACAGACAATCATATGAAAATAACCGTTTTTTGAAAAAGTTTTTAAATCGGCATCAGAAGGCCTTGCACTTGGCCCAGGGTGTGAATGTACAGATCCCCAGTATTTTGTATTCATTGGAATCATTTCAGTGTGTACAACTGCTCCGGTTTCACAGGTTTCACCAGGGACAAAAATCAAACTGGTAATATAAAGAATTTTATCCTTTATCTCCCCGTCAAAAAATGCCAGAAATTCATTAGGATATGCCTTTTTTGAATAGTATATTACGGATTCCAATACTTCACGGTCCACACGAACTTCATTGAACTCTTCATCATTATTTCCGAATATTCTTGAAATGAAACCCATTATATCGCCCCTATGTCTTTAAAAAAGTCTTCACAGAATTTTGGAAGCTGCCAATCAGTGAAAACATGACTTCTGTATGAAGTTTGATTCTTATTCTCCTTTTTGTTGAATCCTATTATTTTATTATTTTTCCTATATACTCCAATTCCTCTTTTTTTATAAGTTTCAATGTCATTCAAGTTAATGCCGTTTTCAAATAGCATTTCATGAATATCACTCAAATTCATACCATTTATTTTATCATTCGCTTCGGAATTTGAATACTTTGATTTTAAAAAGGAAATGCCATGTGAATTAACGCAGTTTCTCCAACATTCATCCTGTCTCCATTTGAAATATTTTAGGATATCTGAGCCGTTGATAGGGATAATCCTTGAGTCAAAAGCAGGAGGCTTTTTGAATTGGCAATTGTAATTTATCACAAAAGAGCTTGAAGTGAAACTGGCTATTACAGAATTGATTTTTTCAATCCTACCATCAAAAGGAAGTTTATCAAAAAGCAAGCTTATTTCATCTGAAAATGTGTAAGCAAACAATGGTGAAAACTCTTTAAATAAATCTGAACAAACTTCAGACATTACTTTGTAAAAGTCTTCATCATATGGTTTGGTCAACTCCAAATCACGAGCTAAATTATGGAAACTTCTTCCATCCAAACGCATGATAATTTTGGAGTTTTTAGGAACTCTCAGTGACGAATAAACTTCATATTCTTTCATTACATTCCCACACGAATTGTTTCATTGAAACTCTTGAGCAATCTAATTGCGGATAGTGCCGCCAACATGCTTGTTTTTGGATTGGCCGCACACGGATAGTTCATGGTTGTTGTTTTAAATTCACCGAAATCGCCTTTGGCAGTGATTTCATGAACATTTCTGTCCACATTCGGATCAACAATAATCTTGACATCGATATCCCTTTGACAGGCAATGCTTATGGTTGCGGCCACATTGATGTTCAAAGGAAACTCCTTAACCGCTTCAGACGCTTTACCCTCAAATAACACTTCAACATCATCAATATTTTTTCCAAGGGATTTTGGAGATTTGCGGGTGACAAGATTAACTTCCTTAAGTCCGAATTTGGCAACAGCCTTAATACCGTCCAAGCCAACTATTGCACCGGAAGGCAAATGAATCTTGGCATTGTTCTCTTTAGCGATTTTTTCAATATCCCTATAGAATCCCATATCCATAAATGCACCGATACTCATTACAATCATGTCTTTTCCTTTTTTAAGAACTTCAGGTGCAAAATATCTAACGGAATCAGGTGAAGCACATTCGAGTACCAAATCAACATTATCCACCATTTCCTCAAAATCAAGAGCTGCAACACCGCCCGCAAGGCTGGCTAAATTTTCCGCCCTTTCAATATCCTTATCAAAAAAATATGCAATGTCTATTCCATTCTCTTCAGGAACTATGCTAGTTGTAATGATGTTAGCAATAGCTCCACAGCCGATAATACCTACTTTCATAGCAATCACACTAAAATTAGTTTTAAAGTTAAAGTTTTAAATAAAAAAAAGAATATGGAAAGATTATTTATAATCTTTCAGACTCAAATTGTACTTGAGTTTCAGTTTGTGGTTGAGTTTCAGTTTGTTTTGGAGCTGGTGCTACAGGAACTTGTGGTTCTGGGGCTACTTTTTTCATGTCTCTTGGATTGATTAACATGATGTCGCCAATAGCTTGAACTTTATCAAAGTCAACTGTTAACAAGTCGTTTTGGAAGGATCTCATGTCGTGATCTTCCGGAGATTCTCCACGAATACTACCTAAAACTTGATTTACAAATCCAGTTGGTCTTCTTTCTTGTTCAATAGCTCTTACTTGTAATTTTGAAATTGTACCTAATCTAATATTAAGAATAACATCCTCTACACGACCAACGTAATGTCCTGTGTTAGTATAAATATCTAAACTGCGTAATTTTGAAACTTCTACCATTCTTACACCACAATTAATAAATAAATTTAATAAATATGTATAATTTTATTTATTTGTTAATATAAATACTTTATGTTTTTGAAATAGCGCAAAATGACAAAAAACTTATTAAATTCTAAAATTAAATATATAATTTAGATAAAAAGGGGATTTTAAATTGTGGGACACAACAAAAGATTATAGAATTTTAGTAGCAAGCAAAGCAAGAGAAAACTACCTAAATCTCATTCCAACCGCATCATTTAGAGGAAGTTGGAATAAGAAACAGGCCGTTGACCTCGGAAAGCAAATGAATAGTGATTTTCAATCATTAACATACTCTTATCTCGAAGGAGACGAACTTGTAAACTCACCTGATGTTGCAGCTTTAAAAGAAAAAGCTCTTAAAATTGTTGAATATTTAGGCGGAGAAGACTGGAATAAAAAGTTTTTAAGCAACGCTCCGAAGGAAGATAGGCAAAAAACTCAGGAAAACATTGCCAAAGTAAGATTTTTCCTCGACACAATAATCGGCCTTAAAGACAGACTGGCATTAGGTCCTATCAACGATCCGATAATGGGCATCGACATTAAAGTCGGAGAAGTCATGAGCGTTACACAACATCCCAACAATGAAAACTTAATGCTTTGTAATGTTAACTTAGGAAAAAGGGCTATTACTGTTGTAACCAATGATTTAAATGTTAAAGATGACAATAAAGTTGGAGTCTCCCTGCTCCCACCGCAATCATTCAGTGACATCGTTAGTGAAGGAATGTTTCTGGGAATGAACGGAAGCATCCTTAAGGATGTCGACGGCGAACTTGGCCAGATGCCAAAAGGAATCCCTATGGAATCCCTGAATGAAACCCGAAATCTTGTTGAAAATTATTTAAAATAAGTTTTTTGAACTTATTTTCTTTTTTTATCTTAAATAATGCAAGAATACCACGACCTCTTTTCGGTCGTGGATGGATTGCACTGTTGTGTGTACAATCTTTTTTAATTAATTTTATTGTGTTTATTTTTATTTAATATATTTGGAGACTATTTTAGGTCTATGAATTTTTGTTCAGTATACTCTCTTTTTTTGTGTGGGATTTGTAATATTTGCTTTGAGTTGTGAAAATTGTTCTGGGTTTGAAAAATTGTTCTCAGTTAGTTATTCGATTACTTCTCAAACGCTCTCCCTCTTTTTTTATATAGAAGTAATTACCAAATGCTATATTATACAATTAATGTAATTTTAATTGTAGTTTTA
>NZ_JAZQIJ010000125.1:0-3170 GCF_045541095.1 Methanobrevibacter sp. | reverse complement strand
AGGATTTATTATGAAATATGACGATTTAATAAGATTTAAAATGTTTTATTCAAAGATTAATTTAATTTTAATTTTGTCCGGTAAGAGTGTAGGGTAGGATATTCTTTTCATGATGCCAATTTTAAAGTCATATGGTAAATGATAAATTTTATTCCGAGGAATATATTCAAAGAAATATTTTCCAAATTTTATATAAAATTAAATGGTGATTTTATGGTTAAAAAAAGAATTATCATTATATTAAACATAGAAAATAAAAAAATACTTTCAGATTGCATTGAAAAATATAATTTGATTCCTGCTGGACATACTGAGTTGTTATCCAGAAAGCCTATTGGTTGTTTGGATCAGAATAAATTTATTGTTGATTTGGCGGTTATTCCCGAGATTCAAATGTTTATAACAGAGCTTGAAGAGTTAGGTTTTAAACCAGAGTTTGAAGATGTTGATACTCATGAGGAGATTATTTTTTAATCTCTTCTATTTTTTAGCCGATGTGTGACTACATATTTTAAAAGTGTTCTATTGGTGGAATTAAATTAATATTTATACTTATTTTTCACTTTTTTAGATATTTTTTTTTATTTTAATGGACATTGCTAAAAGTGGACTTTAGTTGATTTTTTAGAGTTTGTAAAATGTTATAGGCTTATTGGACTTTAATTGTTTTCAGTCCAATTTTTCATTTAAATTAATCCGTTTATATTTGAATTCATTATTTATCATATCTTCGTTTATAACTCCTCTACAATCAAAAATGATTTTTTGTTTCATACGTTTGCTCATTTCATTTAAATCACAATGTTTAAATTCTTCCCAACCTGTAAGTATGAGTAATGCGTCTGAATTATTTAAAACAGAATATTTTGAGTTTTTATATTCAATCGACAGGTTTTTAATTTTATTATTGAAATTTGTATTGTTTTCAGGATCATAAACCTTAATATTAACATTTAACTCGTAAAGTTCATTAACTATCTTTATTGCTGGTGATGATTCGACATTTCTTGTTTTGGGTTTTAATGAAAGACCCCAAATTCCAATTGTTTTACCGATTAATTCATCATTAAATTCATTAGAAATCATTTTTAGTGCTTCTTTTTCAACACGTTCTGGGGGAATTGAATCGTAATGATTTTCAGGATTTTGGGAATATTTGTTATTGATTTTCATTCTTTCTTTAATAATGTCAACATTTAATCCCGGAGGATTTGGCTTCAAGTTTTTGTCTTTTTTATTAGGTATTGAATCGGATTTGATGGCATTATCACGTAATTTTTGAATATCTAATTCCTGAATCACGAGATAATCATTTTCACCTCCTTTTAGTTCTACAATCTTTTTAATTTCTGATTTCGCAGGTTGGATTATACTGTTTCCACCATATTCTGAAGTATTTGATTTCATGCAATAACAATATATGTCTCGTGATAATGACTCGGCAATATTTTTGAAATAAATTGCATCTTTGTTAAATTCAGAAACCGTTACAATATCGCAGCAACTCTTAAATTTACTTCTGCTTTGAATATCTGCTATTTCATAACAATAAAATGGTGAGATATGGATTCCATTCCAGGAATATAAGTAGTATTTCATATTTTCATTTGGTTTTTCAAGATGTTGTGATTCAATACATTGTACTTCTTCAGGAGAATAATGGTTTTTCAAACGGCATGAAACAACGGCTTCAAAATAGGAATCATCAATTGAAAATGGTAGTGATGTCATGATGTAATTGTGAACTTTACCTTCAATAACTATTGGTTCAACACCAAAAATCATGCACATCTGATGGACTTTTGAAGCATTAATAATTTCGCCTATCCATTCAAAGGGAACATACATTTCAGGCATTAACAATAAATCAACTTTGTTTTTTATAGCATCATTTATCAACAATTTTATTCGGTTAAATCGTTTTAATGTTAGATTCGGATTTCCAATTAATCGTTTTTCAAAATCTTGCATGTTTAACTTGGTATTAATTAATCCAACTTTTAATTTTCTTTTATTTTTTGAACCGACTTTCATAGATCTGAAATTATCATCAATTGGACATTCGTCACACTTATGGCATTTTAAACCGCAATTGGATTTAACATGAGGGTATATCGATGAGCGGATTTTATTGTTATCATAAGGATTATAAAAGTTCAATTTAGAGTGCAATTTGATTTTTTCATCAAAATTGTCAATAAAATCATTTTTATTATTTTTAATATAAATTGTGTTATAAATTTCATTTAAAACAATCTCATGTAATTTGATGTATCTTGGATAACAAAATCCGTTAAATATTGTATTTGATGCATCACTTGCATTTTCTTTGATTAAATTATACTTAATGTCTTCATAGGTATTTCGCGCTCCCCAATTGGTTTTAATTAATTTTTGGATTTTAAATGTATTTTGCAAGGGATATTTCATCAAACTATTATTTAACATAGATGAAAAAATAAAGTTGAATGAATGTTTTAAATAAAAATTCACATTGTTATCATCTTGATTTTTCAATATTGAAATTTTTTCATGAACCTCAGATGATTTTAATGATAATACTCTTATCAATGTTGAGCCCAGGTATCGTCTCAATGATTTCCTAACAATTTCAATATCATTAGAAATTTCTTTTTTGATGAGGTAATTAATTTCATCTTCGGGGGTAAATGTTAATGTTTCAATGTTTTTCAGTATAAATTCAATAAAAGATAGTAATTCTTCTTCATTTTCGTTAATATAAAGTATTGAAAATAATTTTTCCCACAATGTGAAGAATTCAAAAATATTAGATTCAAATGCTTCGATAACCTTGTCGATTGTTGTTTTTTTGATTTTTTCAGTTGAAAAAACGGATGAATTCAAAACTCCTGTTAACAATTTTGAAATCTCAAATTTGCTAATTTTAACACTATTTATATTGTTAAGTTTATTAATTGATTCTGCGTAATCTATTTCGAATAATTTTTCTTCAAAATCACTAAATAATTTATCAGAATCTTTCATAAGTTTAAATTCACTGGAATTTTTTGCAATTTCTTTTTTAAAGTTATCAATTATTGCAGTTGAAAACTTATGGGAAAAAGAGTATAGTTTAACTTTATTTGGTTGAACTTGAAGATTTTCATAATTAAATTCTATTCCATGAATTCTATGTTTTATATTGTGAA
>NZ_JAZQIJ010000124.1:0-13333 GCF_045541095.1 Methanobrevibacter sp. | reverse complement strand
TGAAGACATTAACGAACAAAATGAAAATGATTTTGACAATCACGAACACATTGACAATTTTGACATTATTGAATACGAACAACAACAATTAAGAATGATATTTGAACATAGTAATATATTAATTGATTTAATGTAATGTCGGAAAATTTATTCAAAATTCAATTTTGGGAACTCTAAACAAAATTGAATAGTAAAAGATATATATATTACACAACAAAAATAAGTACACCATGGTGATTAATTATGGCAGAGATATCAGACGCAATCGCAATGATAAAAAAAGCTGAATCAGATGCTGAACAACTTATTGTTGATTCACAAGCACAATCTAATGATTTGATTGCTGAATCAAAAGCAAAAGCTGAGGAAATCATTTCCCAGGCTAAAGGTGCAGCAGAAGAAGAAGCTAAAAATACTGTTTTTGATGCAGAAGATAAAGCTAAAAATGAAGCTGCCGATATTGCTAAACAGTCCGAAGCGGACGTTGCATCCATTAAGGATAAAGCTATGGCAAATGTCGATGAAGCTGCTTCAATTATTGTCAAAAATATATTGTAGTGTGAGTTTATATGTTCAAGACAGCTAGAATGCGAAAAATTAGAATAGTTACACTGGAAAAGTATGTAGCTCCTACAGTGGACGCTCTCCACGAACAAGGGCTTATACAAGTCAGTGATATTTCTGATAGCATTCAGCAAGATCCTGAATTAGCGGAGCAAGTTACTCCTGCAAAAGCTAGTCCATACACTGGTAAATTATCTTCTCTTCTTATGAAAACAAATGGTATATCTGAACTATTAGGAAATTCTTTATCAGAAGGCCATGGGTTAAAGGACACTTTAATGTCTTTTATTAGTCCAGACATGCCAGTTCAAAAAGAAGTTGAAAAGTTAGATACTGAAGCTTTTATTGCAAAAGCAGAAGATACTTTAGCACAGGTGGAAAGCAAAACAAGTGTAATTGAGAGTAAACTTGCCGCACTCGACGCTGAAACAAGTGAACTAAAGTCTAATAAAAGTTTGGCTAATCGCTTATCTAATTTTGACATGGATTTAGCTCTTTTAAAAGATTCAAAGTACACTTCTACTACTGTTGGAAGGATTGATGCTGGATCTGCTTCAGAAATCAAAAACGAATTAAGTAAATTGACTGACGAATTAGAAATATTCACTGTTCCTATGGATGATAAGGAAGGAGAAATTATCACTGTAGTAACATTAAAAGAATTTAATGATGAAGTTTATTCAACTCTTCGTAAATTCGACTTTGAGAAAATTGAAATTGGTGATGTTGAAGGAACACCTCAACAGATTATTTCAAATGCTGATTCCAGATTATTAACCATTGAATCAGAACGTGCTTCTGTTAAAACTGAATTAAGAGCAGTTGCTGAACAATGGGATGATGATATATTAGCTCTCAAAGAACAAATAGAAAATGAAAAAGATAAGAACGAAATCCTTTCATCATTTGTTCAAACCAAAGATGCCTACATTCTTGAAGGTTGGGTGCCTGTAAAAGACACTGAAAAGGTTGAACAATTGGTTGAAAAAAGTTCTGATGGACATTGTGCCTTTGAAACAATAGAGGTTGAAGGTACAGATGATGAAAATGTTCCGATTTTACAACAAAACGGATGGTATGCAAAACCTTTCGAATACCTTGTTGATATGTACTCTCCTGTACGTTACAATGCAATGGACCCAACAATATTTGTTGCAATCACATTCCCATTCTTCTTCGGTTTCTGTTTAACCGATGCAGTTTATGGTTTAGTTGTAGCTGCAATTGGTGTAGTATTATTAAGAGGTCTTGGAAAAGTTAAAGAATCAATGCACTCATTTGGTTGGATTTTAATTTGGTCTGGTTTGTGGGCTGTTATACTGGGTCTGATAACCAACGGTTTTATTGGGGATTTCCCAGAAAGAATCGCTGGTTTCCGTTTGCCAACTGTAATTCCTGCAGTTGAAGCATTTGTACATCCGGATACCATTTTAATAATAGCAATTGCAGTTGGTCTTCTTTATACCAACGTCGGATTTATCTTAGGTGCTATTAACAACATAAGATACGGCAATGTTAAAGATGCAATTGGTTCTCAAATCTGTTGGTTTGTTTTCGAAGCTGGTCTTATTTTACTTGCTTTAGGATACTTGATGCCTGCTATAGGTATGATTGGAATGATTCTAGGAGCTATTTTAATAGTTGCAACTATTGGAATGTTAATTTGGGCTAACGGAGCATACGGTGTAATGGATATTTTCGGTTACATGGGAGATGTTTTATCTTACGCTCGTCTTTTAGCATTATGTTTAGCTACTGGTGGTATTGCTATGACTGTAAACATCTTAGCTCAAATGTTAAACAATATGGTGCCATATGCAGGTATTGTTATTGCAATTATCATATTCATATTTGGTCATATTGCAAACTTCCTCTTCCAAGTATTAGGTGCATTTATTAACGCTTTACGTCTTAACTATGTAGAATTCTTCTCTCAATTCTTCATGGAAGGTAAAGGTAAATTCGAAGCTTTCAAAGCAAAAAGAACATTTACTAAAATTAAAAATTAAAAATTTTTCATTTATATCTTAAATTAAAAAAATCAATATTATTTCAAAGGTGAATTAAATATGGTAGAAATTGGTTTAGGAGCTGCTTTAGCTGCAATTGGTGCTGGAGTAGCAATCGGTTTTGCTGGATTAGGTTCCGGTTTAGGTCAAGGTATGGCAGCTGCTGGTTCTGTAGGAGCAGTTGCAGAAGACAATGACATGTTTGCAAGAGGTATTATTTTCTCTGCATTGCCAGAAACTCAGGCTATTTACGGTTTCTTGGTCGCAATCTTATTACTTGTATTCTCAGGATTATTAGGTGGAGACGCAACTAAATTAACCCTTGAAGCAGGTATCGTTGCTATCGGTGTAGGTGCGTCCATTGGTTTTGCTGGATTAGGTTCCGGTATGGGTCAAGGTATGGCTGCAGCATCTTCCGTTGGTGCTATTGTAGAAGACAATGATATGTTTGCACGTGGTATTATCTTCTCTGCATTACCAGAGACACAAGCTATTTACGGTTTCTTGATTGCTATCTTACTTATGGTATTCGGTGGAATCTTAGCTTAAGGAGGCATTTTATATGAGCTCAGGCACAGATAAAATTGTTTCAAGCATTATGTCTGAAGCCCAAGAGAAAGCTGATGTAATCATTCAAGATGCAAATGCAGAAATCGCAGCTATCACATCAAAAGCTGAAAAAACTGCAGAAGCTGAGAAAATTAAAATTCAAGAAAACGGTAAAAAACAATCTGATATGAGATATCAGCAAATTATCTCTGAAGCTAAGATGAATGCTCGTAGAGCAGAATTAGGCGCTAAAGAAGAAGTCATCGAAGCAGCTTTTACTAAAGCTACTGAAGAGTTAAAAGCAAAAGCAGCTTCATGTGATGAAGAATACGAAGATTCATTAAGTAAAATGATTAAAGAAGCTGCTGATGAACTTGGCAGCAATGATTTAATTATTCAATTAAATGAAGCTGACACAAAAATCATGAAAGATCAACTTTCAGGAAGCTCTACTTTCCAAATAGAAGATATCACTTTTACATTAGGTGAACCTATTGATGCTATCGGTGGAGCTATTTTAAAAACAAGTAATGGAGATATTGAAGTAAATAACACTATTGAAGCTAGATTAGAAAGATTTAAAAGTATCTTACGTAGTGAAGTTGCTGAAATATTGTTTAAATAATTAGGAGGATAAATTATGGCAGATGAAATTGCTACCTTAATAAGTTCCATGGGACTTACACAAGAAACTTTTCTTGTATTCTGTGTAATAGCAATACTTGTTGTAGGTGCAGTCGTTGTAATCATTACATCTAGACCAATTTTGGACATTTATCCTTATCTTAACCCAAGTGCAAGAGTAAGAGCCAGAAAAGGAAGACTGTTTGACGAAAAACAAATTTCTGAACTTGTTGAAACCAACAACGTCGAAGAAGTTGAAAATTATCTCAGAGGTTCTCCTGAATACGCTGATGTTCTTGATGAATATCCTCTTGATAAAGCATTAGATGTAGAACGTGCTAATACTTATGACTTTGTTGCAAGATTAGCTCCTAAAGACATTCAAAAACCTTTCAAAGTAATGTCTAAAAAAGCAGATATCGACAACATTAAAAGTCTTTTAACTGCTAAGGAAGTCGGCCTCAACCCTGATGAAACAAGAGAATTATTAATTCCTTGCGGTTCATTATATGAGGATTTAAACTCATTAGCTGACTCTGACAGTGTAACTGACATTGTAACAAGTTTAGATGGTACTGAATATGCTACTGCTTTAGAAGATGCTCTTCCACAATATGAAAGCACTAATATGATTCTTCCATTAGAATCAGCTTTAGACAAATATTACTTAGGCAATTTATTACGTTCCACTGATGTTCCTTCAGATGAAAACAAACAAATTTTATACTCATATGTTGGAACTCAAGTTGACGTAGCTAATCTAAAACTAATTATAAGGGCAAAACAAGACGGCCTTGAATATGACCAAATTGCTCCTTATATTTTGGAAGAAGGATACCAATTACGTGAATGGAAACTTAAAGATTTAATGGAATCTCCGGATGTTACCAATGTAGTATCTGGTTTGGAAGGAACCAAATATGCTGAAGCATTGACTGATGCAATGCCAGTATATAATGAAACAGGTTCCGTTGCAATATTTGAAAAAGCATTAGATACCTATGCTTCCGAATATGCAAAATCATTATCTGTTAAAAAACCATTAGGTATTGGTCCAATTATTGGTTATTTAAGTCAAAAAGAAAATGAAATTAAAAATTTAAAAATTATTGCAAGAGCAAAAAGAGAAGCAGACTTCCCTAATGCTAAAATCATGGAGATGTTAATATGAGTTCTGTAGCAATTATAGGTGATATTGACACTGTATCCGGATTTAGACTAGGCGGTGTCAAAAAAGCAGAAGTAGTCAATACTTCTGAAGAAGCTATTGCAGCTTTTGACAAATTTTTAGATGAAGAAATTTCAATTATTATCATTACTCAATTAATGGCTAATGAAATTAGACAACACATTAATAGGAAAATTGGTTCAAACGTATTGCCAATGATAATTGAAATACCTGACAAAGATGGCTCCTCTGAAGGATCATCTGATCAAATAAATGACCTTATTAAAAGAGTTATCGGGGTAGAGATGGTTAAATGATTATTGAAGGAAATATTATTAAGATTGCTGGGCCTGTTATTATCGCAGACGGTATGAGAGGGGCTCAGATGCTTGAGATGGTTAGAGTAGGTGATGAGAAGCTTATCGGAGAAATCATCGAGTTAGAAGGTGACACCGCAACTATCCAAGTATATGAAGAAACAGCCGGTATTCAACCGGGTGAAGTAGTTGAATGTACTGGTGGTCCATTGTCAGTAGAACTCGGTCCAGGTGTAATGAGTTCTATTTTCGACGGAATTCAAAGACCTTTAAGAATCATCAGAGAAGAATCTGGTGATTTTATTGCAAGAGGTATTGATGTTGATTCCATTAACAAAGAGAAAAAATGGGCTTTCAAACCTGTAGCTAAAGTTGGAGACAAAGTTCAAGGCGGAGACGTTCTTGGTGAAGTACAAGAAACAACCGCAGTTTTACACAAAATTATGGTTCCTCCAAATATGGAAGGTGAAGTTACTGAAATTGCAGCTGAAGGCGAATACACAGTACTTGAAGATATTGCAGCTGTTGACGGAGAAAAAATCCAAATGCTCCAAAAATGGCCTGTAAAAAGAAGCCGTCCATACATTGAAAAATTAGATCCAGATATACCATTAGTAACTGGTCAAAGAGCTCAAGATACTTTCTTCTCCGTTGCAAAAGGAGGAGCAGCAGCTATTCCAGGTCCTTTCGGATCAGGTAAAACTGTTACACAACAGCAATTAGCTAAATGGGCTGACGCAGATATCGTTGTATATATCGGATGTGGAGAACGTGGTAACGAAATGACTGAGGTACTTACCGAGTTCCCATTCCTTGACGACCCAAAAACCGGTAATCCATTGATGGACAGAACTGTTCTTATTGCTAACACTTCAAACATGCCGGTAGCAGCTCGTGAAGCATGTGTATATACTGGAATTACTATTGCTGAATACTACCGTGACCAAGGTTACGATGTAGCGCTCATGGCTGATTCAACCTCAAGATGGGCTGAAGCTATGAGGGAGATTTCAGGAAGGTTAGAAGAAATGCCTGGGGAAGAAGGTTACCCAGCATACTTAGCATCTAGATTAGCACAATTCTATGAAAGAGCAGGAAGAGTAAAAACTATAGGATCAGATCCTCAAGTAGCATCTATTTCTGTAGTTGGAGCAGTATCACCTCCTGGTGGGGACTTATCTGAACCTGTTACACAAAACACATTACGTATCTGTAAAGTGTTCTGGGCTTTAGATGCATCTCTTGCAGATAAACGTCACTTCCCTTCAATCGACTGGCTGCA
Source organism: Methanobrevibacter sp. (assembly GCF_045541095.1). GTDB lineage: Archaea > Methanobacteriota > Methanobacteria > Methanobacteriales > Methanobacteriaceae > Methanocatella. Next base: position 6,820 of record NZ_JAZQIJ010000124.1, on the reverse strand, counting down.
AAGTTACTCATTATATGTAGACAGTATTGAAGGCTGGTGGGCAGAAAATGTAGCTGCAGACTGGAGAGCAACTCGTGACCAAGCTATGGGATTATTACAAAAAGAATCCGAGTTACAAGAAATTGTACAATTGGTTGGTCCTGATGCATTACCTGAAACTGACCAAGCTACTTTAGAAACTACCCGTATGTTAAGAGAAGACTTCTTGCAACAAAACGCATTTGATGATGTAGATACATACTGTGCTCCTGATAAACAGTACAAAATGTTAAAAACCATTTTATTGTTCTACAAAGAATCTCTTGCAGCAGTTAACAGGGGTGCTCCAATCGCAAACATTGTTGCATTACCTGTAAAAGAAGAAATCGGTAAAATGAAATACATACCACAAGATGAATTTGATGCAAAAATTGCTGAAATTCAATCCGCAATTACTAAACAATGCAGTGAGGCTTAAAAATGAATACAAATATTAAAACTAGAGAATATACTACTGTATCTGAAGTCTCAGGTCCTTTGATGGTTGTTGAAGGAGTAGAAGGCGTTGGTTACAATGAAATTGTAGATATTGAAACACCTACTGGTGAAAAAAGAAGTGGACAAGTTCTGGAAGTAACTAAAGATGTTGCTGTTATTCAGGTTTTCGAAGGAACTAATGATTTAAACACTAAAGATACCAAAACAAGATTTACTGGACAAACCGCAAAAATCGGTGTTTCCAGAGACATGATGGGACGTATCTTCAATGGTATCGGTAAACCTATTGACGGTGGTCCAGAAATTATTCCTGATGAAGAATTAGATATTAACGGGGCTCCTATGAACCCTGCTTCTCGTGAATTCCCAGAAGAATTTATTCAAACTGGTATCTCTACCATTGACGGAATGAACACATTAGTAAGAGGACAAAAACTTCCTATTTTCTCAGGATCTGGTTTACCTCACAACGATTTAGCTGTGCAGATTGCAAGACAAGCTAAAGTATTAGGTGCAGACGATGAGTTTGCAGTTATTTTCGCAGCAATGGGTATTACAAACGAAGAAGCAAACTTCTTTATGAGAGACTTCGAACGTACTGGAGCTTTAGAAAAATTAACAGTATTCATGAACTTAGCAGACGACCCTGCTATTGAAAGAATCTTAACTCCAAAAATGGCTTTAACCACTGCTGAATATTATGCATTTACCTTAGGTATGCAAGTATTGGTTATCTTAACAGATATGACCAACTACTGTGAAGCTTTAAGGGAAATTTCTGCAGCAAGGGAAGAAGTACCTGGAAGAAGAGGTTACCCTGGTTACATGTACACTGACCTCGCTGGTATCTATGAAAGAGCAGGACGTATTGATGGTAAAGAAGGTTCTATTACTCAGATGCCTATCTTAGTTATGCCTCAAGACGATATTACTCACCCAATTCCGGACTTAACCGGTTATATTACTGAAGGACAAATCGTATTAAGTAGGGAAATTTCCCGTAAAGGTATTTACCCTCCTGTAGACGTACTTCCTTCACTTTCTCGTTTGATGAGTGGTGGTATCGGTGGAGACAAAACTAGGGATGACCACAGTGGTGTATCTGACCAACTTTATTCTGCATATGCAGAAGGTCGTGAATTAAGAGACCTCGTTGCGGTTGTAGGGGAAGAAGCACTTACTGAAAGGGATCAAAAGTTCTTAGAATTTGCTCAAGCATTTGAAGACCAATTCATTACCCAAAGTAAAGATGAAGACAGAACAATCTTTGAAACTTTAGACCTTGGTTGGAGTTTACTTAAAATCTTACCTAAATCCGAACTTAAAAGGGTTAAAGAAGAATTTATTGCACAATACCTTCCAAAAGATGACTAATCTCATTACAGTGATGTAGGTGATTAAATGGCACAAGATATTATAGATGGAATTAATCCAACTCGTATGGAATTATTATCCCTTAAAAATAGGACAAAACTTGCTGTTAAAGGGCATGGTTTGCTTAAAGAAAAAAGGGATGCTTTAATTAAAGAGTTTTTTGATATCTTGGATCGTGTCAAAGGTATTCGTGAAAATGCAGAAAACAGTCTTAAAGAAGCAAATGATGCTTTACTTGAAGCTCAAATTGCAATGGGTGATTTAGCTGTTAGAAAAGCAGCGTTATCCGTTAAAGAATCCATTGATGTTGAAATCTCTTCAAGAAGCGTTATGGGTGTAGCAGTACCTGTAACTGATGTCAAAATGGAAAAAAGATCCATTATTGATAGGGGTTACGGATTTTCTGATACTACCATTCAACTGGACGAAGCTGCTAAGAAATATGAGGAATCTATTAAGTATCTAATCGAGCTCGGTGAAGTAGAAAAAACAATTTATTTACTCGCTGAAGAAATCGAAGCTACTAAACGTAGGGTAAATGCTTTGGAACATATTATGATTCCAAGATTCCAAAATACTGAAAAGTATATTGATATGAGACTCCAAGAAATGGAAAGGGAAAACTTCGTTAGATTGAAAATGATTAGATCAACTATTGAGAAGAATGAGAAAAAGGCTGCTGAAGCTGAAGCGGCTTCAAAAGCTGAAGCTTAAATTTCTTCTTAAAACTTTTCATTTTCTTCTATTTTTTATTATTTTTTTAAAAAAAGATTTTTAAAAGGTTTATTTTTATAGAAAAATAATTTTATTTAGTTATTGTAAAAAAATTATTTACTAGAAATTTCAAGAAAACGGTGTAAAAATGAAAAGAAATCCAATTGACCAATATATGAAAGACCCTGATAATAAAGCAAAGGTATTTATTTGGATGACAAGGGGAATGATTGTTACTACTTTTATGATTACAATTGGAGTAATATTATTCATTATGCATTTGGTTGGCTTCTTTTAGCTATGCTATTTACTTTTTTACTGGATAATTCAACTTTTTCAACTAATTTTTCAAAACTTTCATCTTTATCAATTATGGTCAGTAAGGGCTGTGATTTTTCTGTGATTGAGCCGATGTGAGGAAGGTCATAGATGTTGTCTAAATCTATTTTTTCATATTTCATTCTTGCTGGCGAATATATAATTTTTTTGTAGGAGTAACATTTCGGTTTTGGAATTTCAACTTTTTCTCCACGGCATGCTCTGATATGTGCATCCAGCATGTTTATTTGAAGTGACATTTCCATACATTCAAATGTTCCCTGAATTCTTGGATTAATTTCTATGACGTATAATCCATTTTCATTAAGGATATAATCAACGCCATTGGATCCCATCAGATTGAATTTTCGAGCCAGATTATATGATGTTTCTTTCATGCATTCATTTACTTTGTCCGCATCATCCACATCTGTCATTATGGATTTTTCATCTAAAGGCAGGATGTTTCCAATGTATATGAAACTGTCTTTAACTCCAAAATCATTTTCGCACAGCAATCTTGTGTTCATGATACATTCGGCATCATTTTTTGTTGCAAGAACTGATGAACTTAGACTAACACCTTCAACATATTCCTGCAAAATGAAATCCCCTTTGTTTATTTGAAAATCACTTTCATTATCTAGAAGGTTTATGTCATAACCTCCACTTCCTTGAAGGGGTTTTAAAATAAATTGAGTATTCTTATAACTTTTATCAATTTCAATGGCTTCATCTATATCATTTATAGCAAAAGTCATAGGGGTTAAGAATTCATTTTTAATTTTCTTATAGAATCTGAACTTGTTTTCAATGTCTTCAACGTCAACAGTTCCCAAAATTTTCTTTTTGTGCTGTTTTTTAAAATCACTTGGAGACACGCCTGATATTGGAATGATGTAATCCACTTCATCGATGTAATCTTTAGAAGTTTCTAAAATATTTCTGCTGTCAAATTGATCTTCAAAAATTCCGCAGCTTTCACCGTCGCTTTCATTTAAGATTATTTTCTGATTTTTAATTTGTGGTGTGTCTGAAGTTGAAAAATAGCTTGTGGAAAAAATTTCATAATCTAACTTCAACGCACTGTTAAGCATACTTCTTGTATCAATTCCAATAAGCAATAGCTTTTCCATAAAATATCAATAAAAATAGTTAGTTAGAAATAGTCCCGAGCGGAGTCGAACCGCCGTCTCCGGGTCCAAAGCCTAGAAGGATTACCACTACCCTACGGGACTATATTTTGTTGTAAATGTACAACAATAATAATATTTAAACCATGTAGTATTTAAACCTATCGGTTTTCTGACAATTTTTGATAAAATAAGCATTTCTCATGCCACATACAATTAAAACAGATTTTTGTGACGCTTTCCTTTGAATTGAAAATGGAATCAATTTTTTCAAACAGGTCAGAGGCATCATATTCTTTGCCGGGGTCTAGTTTTTTTAAAACTTCATTGTCCATGCTTACAATTCTCTCGTTTTGCGCAGGATTTCCACAAATATTATTCTCTAAATTTGGGCATGCTTTGCAAATGTCGTCAGGGAAATCTGTAAGTGTTATCACTGTACCCTCAGATTTTCTCAAGGCATTGACTTCAATCATGTTTTCTACAAATGCATCATCATAGCCGTAACCTTGAAAACCCTTGAGGCATAACAGATGATGTCCTCTTAAAATCAGTTTCATAATTATCTAAAAATAAAAAAAAGAAAGGTTAAAAACCTTTTTTTAGTCTTTTGGTAAAAATACTTTTGATACTGATGCAGCACCTAATATTTTTACAATATCTCCCATAATAAATGGAACAAGACCCATCATTAATAATTCAACAATGCCTAAGGTTGTACCTTGAGCGAAATAGAACCATAATGCAAGACCTGCAAGTCCTGGAATGTATATTAATGCAAAATTAGCAATTCCAATAACTGCAGCCATTCTTGTAAAGTTACGTGCTTTTGCATATTTTTCAGTGATTGTTCCTATAAAGTATGATGCTATTATAAATCCTATAAAGAATCCTCCGGTTGATCCAAGGAATGTTTCAAGACCTCCGGTCATTCCTCCAAACCAAGGGATAAATGCAATACCTAAAACAACATATAAGATTTGACTTAAACATCCATATTTTTTACCTAAAAATAATCCTGAGCATAATACTGCAAATGTTTGTGCAGTTATAGGAACAGGAGTCCATGGGAGCGGAATAATGATTTGAGCCATTATACCAGTAAAACATGCCATCATAAATGACATGAGTACTTTAGTTGCAGTACTTGAGTCTTGAATTCTTTCAAATACGTTTTTTCTAGCACTGTAATATCTATCGAAATTTACATTCATTTTTTTCCCTCCAAAATTCAGAGTTCTATATAATATTTATTCATTAAAATATTTATTTTTATGTATTGAAAAAATAAGGAAAAATGAGAATTGGTATTCTCATTAGTCAATGGTTATTAATTGAAGATCATGAGGCTTTTTAACTATGTTGACTGAGTTAAAAGCTACTAATCTTTTAATTCCTTTTTGTGATGCGACATCAACTAGTCTTTGGCTGATTACACCATCAAAAATAACAGTATCGGCGGTTCCTTCTATGTTTTTAATTTCTTCATAGATTTCTTCCACTTCTACTTCTTTAGTCATGTTTAAAGCTTCATCCAAAATGGCACCGCTGCCTGTTCCTTCAAACTCTTTTAACATGTCTTTCATTAGGGTTACTTCATCATCTTCGATTACTGGTTCTTCGACACGTTGTTGTTGGCGACCATATTTATTGTGTTGCTTTTTGTTACGTCTGTCGTGTCTTTTGTTGTCATTTTTACTTTTCTCATTGAAGATATTGTGATTAGCTAAAAATTGTGCTGTAGGAACTTTATCTCTAAGAGCAACTAATACTTCATCTTTTTCCAAATCTTCAACTTCTTTTCCTTTAGGAGCTCTTGTAATGTAGTCTACTTCTCCTATTTGCAGAAGTTCTTTTAGGATGAGTTCTCCACCTCTGTCCCCATCAACAAATGCGGTAGTTGTTCTTTTTTTACTTAAATCCCCAATTGCCTGTGGAACACTAACACCTTCAACAGCTACAGTGTTTTTGATTCCATATTTAAGTAAGTTTAAAACATCACTACGGCCTTCCACAACAATAATTGCATCAGATGTGTGGATACTAGGGCCTGCAGGTAAGCGTTCATCACCATATTCGGAAATTTCATGAGCCCTCATGGCTTCCCTTACTTCTTCAATCATTTTCATGCTTGCAGGACCAACGCTTTCAACCATGTTTTTATAGATTTCTTTTGCACGGTTTACTACTTGTTCTCTTTTGACAGCCCTTACATCTTCAACTTTTAAAGTTTGGATTTCGGCTTCACAAGGTCCAACACGATTGATTGTTTCGAGGGATGCTGCGAGAATGGCAGTTTCAACTCTATCTAAACTGGAAGGAATAACAATTTCTCCTTTAGCTCTTCCACTATTAGAATGGATGTTTACTTGGATTCTTCCTATTCTACCAGTACGTTGAAGCTCTCTTAAATCTAAATCATTACTGAGTAAACCTTCAGTCTGTCCGAAAACAGCTCCGACAACATCAGGTTTTTCAACAATTCCATTAGCAGTAATTTGAGCATGGATTAAATATTTTGTTGTTGTTAATTCTTCTCCTTTTCCCATTTTTAAGCCTCCAGCTTAATTTAATCGGGATAATTTATGTTTTTCTAAAAATTAATAGGATTTTTAGCAAGTAAATTGCATAAATTATACGATAAGTTCAAATTTCAAAGAGTCTTTTGACCTTTTATACACTAAAAAGAGTTAATACATATTGAGAATGTTACTATTAAGGTTTACTAATGAATTCTAAAAACATCATGTTATTTTGTGATTTATTTTTAACTTTTTAACTTTTTTTTACCTTAATAATAAATT
>NZ_JAZQIJ010000123.1:0-3855 GCF_045541095.1 Methanobrevibacter sp. | reverse complement strand
ATGGCGAGCGCTTATGTAATAGTTTTCACCTGCACTTATATCCAAAACAATCATACCGCTCTCATTTGTGACCATAACATCGCTTAAAACAAGCTCGTTATTAACAACTACTCCGACAGTGATGTTTTGACCGGCTGCCTTATTGGATCCGGACAATGTAGCACTGACTGTTGTAATTCCCTTTGCTCCCCAATAAGTCACATTGTTAAAAGCAACTTCAGCATCATTTCTAGAATAAATTGCATTTAAGAGGTTATTCCGGCCTGTGAAGGTGATTGTAATATTATTATCATTTTTAACAATATCTAAAGCTTCTGCATTTGCCCTATTGTTTAAGAAAGTAGAATCAGAAACAGTTAAAGTATCTGAAGAATACAATTTGTAGAAGTAAATTGCAGAACCCCAATTTGCATTATTGCCAGTAAAATTACAATTTGACACAGTACCTGTAATCCTAAACCTAATTGCACCACCTTGAGATGTTGCGGTGTTGTTAGTAAAATTACAATTTGTCACTTCACCATTACCATTAAAGTAAACTGCACCACCATCCTCATTTGCAGTGTTGTTAGTAAAATTACAATTTGACACACTACCCTCATCAAAGAAGTAAACTGCACCACCATAGTATGCTTCGTTATCAGTAAAATTACAATTTGTCACAGTACCAGTATTCACGAAGAAAATTGCACCACCATTTACAGTAGCAGAGTTGTCAGTAAAATTACAATTTGACACAGTACCAGAATACATCCTAATGGCACCACCCCAACTGCCTTCACCAGTTGCAGAGTTATTAACAAAATTACAATTTGACACACTACCCTCATCAAAGAAGTAAACTGCACCACCATTTCCAGTTGCAGTGTTGTCAGTAAAATTACAATTTGTCACTTCACCATCATTCACGAAGTACACTACCCCTCCATAACGAGCAGAGTTGTCAGTAAAATTACAATTTGACACACTACCAGTACCTTGATAGAAGAAAACTGCACCACCATCTCCAGAAGCAGTATTGTCAGTAAAATTACAATTTGCCACATTACCTGAATTCTCAAAGTAAATTGCACCACCACTTACAGAAGCTGTGTTGTTAGTAAAATTACAATTTGTCACAGTACCAGTCCAATAAAAGTAAACTGCACCACCACCATCATAATTGCCAGTTCCAGTTGCTTTGTTATCAACAAAATTACAATTTGACACACTACCCCCATCATCATATAAGTAAACCGCACCACCATAGGTTGCAGTGTTGCCAGTAAAATTACAATTTGCCACAGTACCAGTACTATCAAAGTAAACTGCACCACCATTTACAGTAGCAGAGTTGTCAGTAAAATTAGAATTTGTCACAGTACCTGTGCCACTAAACCTAATAGCACCACCCGATTTTGAAGCGGTGTTATTAACAAAATTACAATTTGACACACTACCAGTATTAGAGAAGTAAACTGCACCACCATCTCCAGAAGCAGTATTGTCAGTAAAATTACAATTTGTCACATTACCAGTACTGCGGAAGAAAACTGCCCCTCCATAACGAGCAGAGTTGTTAGTAAAATTACAATTTGTCACAGTACCAGTCCAATAAAAGAAAACTGCACCACCATAACTGAAATCTCCAGTTGCTTTGTTATCAACAAAATTACAATTTGTCACACTACCAGTACCTTGATAGAAGTAAACTGCACCACCACCATCATAAGTGCCAGTTCCAGTTGCTTTGTTGTTAGTGAAATTACAATTTGACACAGTACCCTCACGATTGAAGAAAACTGCACCACCCCTAGAGTCAGTACCGGTTGCCTTGTTGTTAATAAAATTACAATTTGTCACAGTACCAGTACTACCAAAGTAAATTGCTCCTCCATTACCATTATAATTAGCATTTTTAATGGTTAGGTTTTTAATTGTTACACCGGAAGCACTAACACGAAATGCGCTGATTGTTGATCCGTTCATGTCAATGACTGCACCGTTACCATCAATGACTTTATTGTCCTCACTGATATCAATGGTTCCACCCCCATTGTAAGTATAGTTCTTATGGGTTAATGTAATGTTTCCAGAATGTCTAATTTCTTCAGCCAAATCAAAATATGTAGCTGAATCCGCACCCAATACCTCAGTATCAGTTTGAGCACTTAAAGCCTCATCATAATCAGTTGAAGTAAATACCATGTTTTCTTCACTTGTTTGCAGATTATCCTCGATAATATCCTTATCAACGGATAACCCAATAGTATTTGTATCCTCACTTGCTAAAGTATCATCTATTTCACTTGCACTAACACAGGTTATGCTTAATAGAAAAACAGCAAGCACCAGCATGAACATTATTTTCTTGTATTTCATTTTCTCCCTGAACCCCTGAAAATTAAATGCTAAAAAATGTTTTATATCATTCAAACAATCATAAAAATACATGTCCTTTGTTTAAAACTTCTAAAACATGACTAAAAGTCTATCCACCAATATATAAATATATAACTATTTTGAAGAACGGGGGCAGATAAACTGATATTAATATAACTATCGATTAAATAGATAATGGAAGAAATATCCTCTAAAACACCTAAAATTTAAAATGCGAACAAGATTATCCGATGAATTTCCTATGTGATATTTTCACGTTGTTTTGATTCACCATTGCATATTGCATGGTAGTGTCAATCTGAACATGGCCCAAGAGCCTTTGAACCTGTTCAATCGGCATTCCTTTATCAATTGCATTTGTTGCCATTGTTCTTCTGAACTTATGCGGATGTATTTTTTTGATTTTTGCTTCCATCCCAAGTTTTCGCATTCTTTTTTTCAACACCAGGAATTCCCAGCCGATTGTGAGGTTTTCTCAGTGACACGAATAGTGCGGGATTATTGTCTTTTCTTGACTCCAAGTATTTTTGAAGGTGAATTTTTGTTTTTGCATCAAAGTAAACTATACGTTCACTGTCACCTTTGCCCAATACAACACATTCTCTTTCACTAAAAAGAACATCATCAATATTTAGATTTACAAGTTCCCCTACATGTATACCGGTTGATGCTAAAAGCTCAATCATTGCCAAATCCCTGATGTTATCACACTTGTCCCTTAGGACTTCAAAATTTTCATCGCTTAAATCCTCTTTAACTACCCTTTTGTTTTAATCTTATGAATTCTTCTAACGGGATTTTTTGAAATATGACCTTCATCCTCAAGCCAGCTGAAAAAACTAGACAAAACTCGCCTGATATTGTCAATCGTTGATTTGGATGCATTACTCTGATTTTTATAGTCTGGCAAATATTTTCTCAAATCTTCAGTTTTGATGCTTTCGATTTTAAGATTAACTGACTCCAACATCTTGAAAATCGTGTTTCTGTAATAATTAATAGTTTTTTCAGAACAACCTTCAATTTGTTTGGCTGAAAGAAAAGACATTAATAATTCATGATTTTCTTTTGATTCATCAACAGATAAATTATTGTCCTTTTTAAACACTTCAAATTTATTCAAAATACTTTTAAGACTTTCATTAAGTTGTACTATTTGAATTTCATTTAGATAAGGTTCCATATTACTTTCTATTAATCTAACCAGTTCATTTTTCATTAAAATCCCCCTATGAAAATATTAATTAAATCAATCTTGAAAACATATGCAACAGAAACTTTGACACTAAATTTTTCTCATAAACCTAACTTTAAATTGAAATAAGAATAGTAAGTATTATAAAACTAAAATATTAAAAAATTTAAAAAGTTAGTCTTATATACCTAAAAAAATATAATAACATTATGGTTCAAAGAGAATTATACATGAGACAAATCATTCCATTAATAGACAATGAATTAATCAAAGTGATT
>NZ_JAZQIJ010000122.1:0-7147 GCF_045541095.1 Methanobrevibacter sp. | reverse complement strand
TTTACATTTGTCTAGATTTTTTTCTAGGCCGGTATAATAAATTTGATTTATTATATGTGTAAGTAAAAAATTGTATTACAAAGGGAGGAGATAGTATCAAAAATAAAAAATACAATACGCTATTTATTATTTTGATATTATTCTTTTTCGTATCTTTTATGGGGGCTGCATGTGCAGTTGAAGATTCGGCATTGAATAATACCGTATCAGCTACGCAGGGTGGTGGTGAAATGTTGGTTCCAATTGTGGAATCTGCAGACAATGATGTTTTGTCTGCACCTCATGATTTTTCGGGATCCACGGTTCAGGACCTTAAAAATTTAATTGAAGGAGGGACAGTTCAAGATAGAGATACAATCTATCTTGGAAATAAGGATATTTCATCCAATTGGGGAGAATGGGATCCTAATCAAATAATTAACGTAAATGTTCCCAATATTATTATTAGTGGTGGAAGTAGTTCTAATCCTGATGGATTTTCAACCATCAATGCAAATCATGCTAAAGTATTTAGCTTCAATGCAGCAGGAATTACTTTAAATAATGTTAAAATAGTAAATTCCAACGGTGGAAATGGACCCGGTTCTGCAGTTTATATAGGCTCATCAGGATGTACAATTGATAATTGTGCTTTTGAGAGTTGTCAGTATAATAATGGTGGAGCAATTCACGGGTCCGGTTCAGCTACAAATACTATGATTAGTAATTGTAATTTTACAAATAATGAAGGTAGATGGACTGGAATAGGTGGAGCAATTTACTTTGAAGGTTCAGACAATGAAATTGATGGATGTAATTTTGATTCAAACATTGCAGGTAGTTCTGGAGCTATTTATAGTGCTGGAACTCTTACAGTGAGAAATTCCAACTTCACCAATAATAAAGGAAGTAATGCTAATGGTGGAGCCGTATATATTGGAGGCGAAAATTCTGTAGTTGATAACTGTTACTTTACAGGTAACGAAGTCACTGCAAATCATTTGTTTGGTGGTGCAATTGCTTTGGCTGGTTCAGGTTCAAGTATTACTAACAGTAATTTTGAATCTAACAAAGCTGGTCACGGTGGAGCAGTATATATAGAATCACCAAACATAAATGTTGAAAACTGTAATTTTACTGATAATAACGCTAATACTGGTGGTGCCATAAGTGTTTACAATGATAACGCTACCATAACAAACTGTAATTTCACAGATAACTCTGCTACAACTAATGGTGGAGCTATCTACATTGCTGATAATTGTAATAATGCCGATATGAGCTACTGTAACTTTGTAGACAATACTGCTGCTTCCGGTAAGGCAATTTTTGCTGCCGGTAGCGGTAACGGTAAAGTTTCAAACTGTAACCTTGGTGGAGTAACTGATTTAAACGTTCTTGGAGGATATCCTGAATTGACATTTACCTTATCAACAGATTACACTAATATCGTTGTAGGTAATATTGAAGGAGCTTCCGGTGACGGATCAAAAGTTCCTATAGTCGGTGAAGAGATAAAATTAGATATCTATGATCTTAACGGGAACCCTATCAAAACAGTCACTCTAAATGAAACTGATGATAAAGGACAAACCAGATATGATTATTCAGACCTTCCTCTTGCAAAATACAGATACACTGCTACTTATTTGGATGGCAAAACCAAAGAAGGTACTTTCGGTGTAAATATTGTGGAAGGAGATAATTTTTCAAGTATCCGGGAAGCAATCAATAATGCAGAGCCTGGAGAGGTTTTAATACTGAAAGATAAGACATATCTCAATGACATCGGCGGCAGTATGGTAATCGATAAGCCGATTGCCATTGTCGGTAACGGTGCCGTTTTAGATGCTGAAGGAAAATCCGGAATATTCACAGTTAACCATGCAAACAATGTGAATTTTGAAAACATCACATTCATAAACGGTAACAATACTGATTATGGTGGTGCTATTGATGCTGTAGGAAGTTTGAATGGAGCTGTAACAAACTGTACATTTATCAATAACACTGCTAACATTGGTGGTGGTGCTGTAAGAGTGGACAATGACGCTGCTGGATGGAATTTCTACGATTCAATCTTCATTAACAACACTGCACTGAGTGTGGGCGCTGATGAAGGTAGGGATGTTCCAAATGGTGGAGGAGCTATTTGGTCCTGTGTTCAACAGGTAAGCGTATACAATTCTATCTTCAGAGAAAACGAAGGTTCATATGGAGGAGCATTAAGAGGTTCCTTCAACACATACGATTCTATATTTATCAATAACACTGCTTTTTACGGTAATGGTGGTGCTATTGATGTAACAATTGATGATATTGTAAGTCCAAGACCAACATTACGTTATGAAAATTCAACTTTCATCAACAATACTGCTAAAGGTCCGCGTAGTGATGATAGGGCTCAAGGTGGAGCTCTTCACATGTTTCACATTGAACATGTAGACATTGTTGACAGTAAGTTTTACAATAACACTGCAGACAGAGGAGGAGCAGTTGACTTGTATATCATTGCTACTACTCATGTGGAAAATTGTGATGTGGAAAACAACACTGCCCATTCAGAGGGTGGTGGATTTTTCATCAACGCAACATCTTACCCGACAGAGTTCCTATACACTAATATTACAAAAAACAATGCAGGTACTGAAGGTGGAGCAATCTATCTGATTACTGAAAATGCTTTGTTTGACCATATTATTGCAAACAATAACTCTGCTGCACGTGGAGGAGGAGCATTCGTTCGTGGTGATAATGCTATAGTACAGTATTCCACTTTCGACAACAATGAAGCTTTCAGAAACGAATCTGACATCTCAGGTCGTGGTGGTGCCCTGAACATCTGGGGTAAAAACTGTCAGTTAATCAACGTAACTGCCGACAACAACACCGCTGACCGTGGTGGTTCCGCATTTATCAGAGGTGATGACACTTATGTTGTAAACTCCTCTTTTAATGGAAACACTGCTCATATCAGAGGTGGAGGACTGAATGTTGGTAACGGTACAAACATTAGAATCATCAACGTTACCGTATCAGACAACTGGGCAAATACCACGGGTGGAGGAATTTTTGTACTTGCTGATGGAACTACATTCTTCAATGTAACCGCAGACAATAACACTGCACAAAACGGTGGTGGTGCTTATATTGAAGGTAATCATGTTCGCATTGAATTAGGTGAATTCAACAACAATACTGCTCTGTATAATGGTACTTATGACACCGGTTTAGGTGGAGCTTTGGATATTAAAGGTAATGGATGTACTATAGTTAACCTCACTTCTAACGACAACAAAGGTTATCGTGGAGGTTCCACTTTCATTCGTGGTAGTGACACTACTGTAATCAATTGTACCATGGATAATAACAATGTTACATTCAGAGGTGGAGCATTGAACATTGGAGGAGGAGACAACGCCAGAATAATCAATGTAAGCGTGTCCAATAATCGTGCTAAAGATGAAGCAGGTGCAGTTTATGTAGTAGGAAGCCATTCTCTATTTGATAATTTCACTGCAATCAATAACACTGCCAATATGGGTGGTGGTTTTGAAATTGAAGGTGATGACACTACTATTCAGAATTCCACTATTAGAAACAACACTGCATTAAATGGTGGTGGAATGTATATAACTGGAGATGATGTCTTCTTATTCAACAATAACATTACTTTCAACAAGGCATTGGATCCAACTGATGAGGCATACTGTAATGGTGGTGGAGTAGCTATTGAAGCTAGTTCTTATGATAGTTTAGTAAACTTCACTAACAACTATATATCTTCAAATTATGCTCAGGACAATGGTGGAGGAGTATTCATATTTGTCATGAGTGGGGAAGTTTATATGGATAATGTAACAGCATATAACAATACTGCTGAAAATGGTGGTTTTTGTCATGTAATGTGCTGTGAAAATCTTGTAGTTAAAAATTCCACTTTTGACAGCAATCGTGCTATAGGTGATATTTTCGGATATCCTGATAGGGGAGAAGGTGGAGCATTTCACATTTCCAACGAACTTAATTTTCTGATAGATTCCCATGCAGATATTCAAGGAAACTTCTACAATAATACTGCAATGAATGGATCTTCAATTTATATTCAGGATTCTTCACTGAAAGTGTACAACTCCACTTTCTATGATAACCAGGCACATTCCTACTATTTACCGATTGTTCCTTTAAACAACACTAAATTCAATCAGACTGACAATATAACAATCAGTGTCAGACTTCAAGGTGGGGACAATATTGCAAATGCTATCCACAACAAGGACGGTGCTTGTAAAGTCCTGGTTTACAATATCACATATCCGTTCTACACAATTGACGGAAAAGTTATTGATAAGCAAACCCCTTCAAGATACATGGCTCCTGTTGTAGGTCCTAATGCTGAAGACATATATCTTTATGACTTTGAAAACAATCAGGTAATCACACTGATTCTCTACACTGGCGCAGGCAATTTCACTTATAACGAAGAGACTGGTGAATATGTCTACAACGGAAACGGCAGTGAAGTCAACAGGTTCGATTATATTGTTCAGCCTATATTTGAAGCTGACCATGTAGATGATAAGATAATCGTCAATAGGGCAGGCAAAAGTACTGTATTTACCTACGATCCGGATTCTGGAATGTACATTAACAACAAGTCAGGTGTAATAACCTCACTTCAAGTTTCTCCTAAAGGGGAAAGCATGGAATATACATTTAATAAATCAGGTGCAATAACCAAAGTTTATTACAATTCCACAAGCGATGAATATGTTTTCAATGAATCAGGAATCATAACTAAAGTTAAATATAATGAAACTACAGGAATATACACTTTCAACAGATCCGGAAAAGTGAGCAATTATTACTCAATTAACAAAACAAATATTAACGGTACTGTTAATGTGCCTTTAACACAACTTAAAGGTATTTTGGATCCTGGAAAGTATACTGTTTTAGCGTTATATAGGGAAAGTACATACTACACTGAGATTTACAACTACACTACTTTTATAGTAAAAGGTTTAGTTGAGAAATTAACAGTCAACAAGACTGTCGGCCTTGGCGATAACGTTGATTTTGTTGTAACCGTAACAAATCAGTACAATTTCACATTGCATAATGTGACTATTACTGAGATTTTCAAGACTTCTGAATTGAAGTATCTTGACTATACCAACAAGGGCAATTGGACTATAGGCAATATAACAACTTATAATGTTACTATATCCAAGAATAATGTAGTCAATTATACAAGTATTGTTTTCAAATATAAAGGCAATTTAAGTGCAAATCAGAGCACAAACTTTACAATTACCTTTAAAACATTGAAATTAGGCACATTGGTAAATACTGTCAATCTGACAACTAATGAAACTAAAGATTTCATTCTCACTGCTAAAAATGAAACTTTAGTCATTAATCTGGTTGAAAAATTAACTGTCAATGAAACTGTTGTTATAGGTGATAACGTTGATTTTGTTGTTGTCGTAAGCAACAGGGAAAATATGACTTTGCATAATGTGACTATTACTGAGATTTTCAGGACTTCTGAATTGCAGTATGTTAATTATACCAATCAGGGTAATTGGACTATAGGTAAAATTACAACCTATAATGTTACTTTACCTGGTGAGGGATTAGTTAACTTCACTAGCATTGTTTTCACATATAAAGGCAATTTAAGTGCATATAATAACACTAACTTTACAATTACCTTTAAAACACTGAAAACAGGCACTTTAGTAAATACTGTCAATTTAACAACCAATGAAACTGGAAGTAAAATCTTCAATGCGACAAATACAACTCTCGTTTACAAATTGCTTGAAAAGTTAACTGTAAATGAAACAGTACGTGTCGGTGAAAATGTTAGTTTTATAGTTGTTGTAAACAACCTGGAAAACAGGACTTTGCATAATGTGACTATTACTGAGATTTTCAGGACTTCTGAATTGCAGTATGTTAATTATACAAATCAGGGTAATTGGACTATAGGTAAAATTACAACCTATAATGTTACTTTACCTGGTGAGGGATTAGTTAACTTCACTAGCATTGTTTTCACATATAAAGGTAATTTAAGTGCAAATCAAAGCACAAACTTCACTATAACATTCAACGCTAAAGTGAATGGTACTTTGGTAAACACTGTCAATTTAACAACCAATGAAACAGGAAACAAAATTTTCAATGCAACCAATACAACAACTGTTATCAATAATATAATTGCTAACTTGACAGTTACAAAATTGGCATTGAATACTACTGTAGTTGTTGGTGACCGTGTTTATTTCATGGTTGTTGTTAATAATACTGGTGATTTTGCTTTAGGTAATGTTACTGTTTCTGAAATTTATGATTCTGGTAAATTGACTTTGGTTGATTATGATAATCATGATTTATGGGAACGTAACGGTAATGTTTTCACTTATAAAGGTGTTTTAGATGTTAATAAAAGTGCTAACTTTACTGTTTGGTTTACTACTATGGTGAATGGTACTGTTGTTAATACTGTTAATGCATCTTCTAACTTGACTGGAAACAAAACTGCTAAAAATGATACTCTTGTTATTAGTCCAAATATGACTGTATCTAAATTGGCTTTAAACAAAACTGTTGTTATTGGCGATAACGTTTATTTCATGGTTGTTGTTAATAATACTGGTGATTGTGCTTTAGGTAATGTTACTGTTTCTGAAATTTATGATTCTGGTAAATTGACTTTGGTTGATTATGATAATCATGATTTGTGGGAACTTAAGGGTGATGTTTTCACTTATAAAGGTGTTTTAGGTGTTAATGAAAGTGCTAATTTCACTGTTTGGTTTACTACTATGGTGAATGGTACTGTTGTTAATACTGTTAATGCATCTTCCAATTTAACTGGAAACAAAACTGCAAGCAATGACACTCTTGTTATTAGTCCTAACATGACTGTTACTAAATTGGCTTTAAACAACACTGTTGTTATTGGAGATAATGTTTATTTCATGGTTGTTGTTAATAATGCTGGTGATTGTGCTTTGGCTGATGTGGTTGTAAGTGAAATCTATGATTCTGGTAAATTGACTTTGGTTGATTATGATAATCATGATTTGTGGGAACTTAAGGGTGATGTTTTCACTTATAAAGGTGTTTTAGGTGTTAATGAAAGTGCTAATTTCAC
>NZ_JAZQIJ010000121.1:0-2832 GCF_045541095.1 Methanobrevibacter sp. | reverse complement strand
AAGGTGATATAATGAGCGGACAAAATGTTCAAAGACCACTTGACGCATTAGGAAAATCTGTGGATGCTCCTGTTTTAATAAAACTCAAAGGAGATCGTGAATTTAGAGGTATACTTAAGAGCTTTGATTTACACATGAACTTGGTTCTTAATGATGCAGAAGAGTTACAAGACGGAGAAGTAACCAGAAGACTCGGTGTTGTACTCATCAGAGGAGACAATATTGTTTATATTTCACCATAGTATTATTCAATACTTTATTATAACATAGATTTTAGAGATAGTGTAGGGAGGTGTATCAATGTCAAAGGGAACTCCATCAATGGGTAAAAAGAATAAAAAGACCCATATCAGATGTAGAAGATGTGGTAGAAACACTTATCACATACGTAAAAAAGTCTGTGCTTCTTGCGGATTTGGTAAATCCAAAAAACTCAGGAGATACAGCTGGCAAAACAAAAAACCAACAACCAGGCAAAGACTGGTATAAGTTGGCAAAACAATGAAGATTAATTTTTAATCTTCACTCAAATCTATTTTTTCAATAACTTTCAAATTACTGCATATTTTATAAATAACTTTTTCTAAATACATTCATAATTGTTTAATTTAGGTGATTATCATGACAGATTTAAATGATATTGCTCGTGAAAATGATGTAAACTTGGAGAACTGTGTTGTCTTTGTAAGGGGAAATGATGACATATTGGCTGTTGACATTTCAAATGCCGGAATCAGGCAAAGAAGTGATGACACAATGGGCTTTACCTTTTCAATTCCTCCAAAAGAGGCTTTGAAATTGGAAGAATACTTCAAAAGATTCCAGACTGGTGAAAAATTCTACTTTGATATTTCACAGACAGGCTACAGGCCGGTATACTACAGAGGACTGTCTCCGATGACCAAGGAAGTCAGCAAGGAATATCATCCGAAATTCAACATTACTCTTTTTGCCCAAAAGGCTATTGTAGAACCTGATGACTCCTACTTTGCACCGACATGTGCATGCTGTGAGTTCTGCCATATCGGATAGTGGTATCTTGCTTGATGTTCAATTTTCAGATAAGATTGTAATAGCTAAAGACAAATCAAATCAATCAATTGAACTGGACCAGAGAAGGGTCAAAATCCGTGAAAAAGAAAATGGGCTGATGGCCTTAAGTTATGTTGCTCCAGTTTTCGAGGCAATTGATTTGGAAAACTTCTTCAGTGATGTTTTAACAAGTGAAAAATTGGTGATGAACATTGGTGGTGCAGGTGATTTGTCCGTTAGCTTTAGGGGCATAGTTGATGGGAAAGACAAAAATTTCCCTCAAAACATGGATCACAAGATTATCCTTCTGCAGGAACCGAAATTCCTTGATCCGAGAATGAATATTCAAACCAAGGGATTTTCAAGGTTTAAGCTAAGGGACGAAACTTATTATTAATTTTTTTTTTAAAGTTCGTCTTCTACGGCATCCCATAAATCGATGGCCCATCCCTGACCTGCATCGATTACCATGTCCAAAAGACGTACTTTGCCGTCTCTGAATCTGAACAGTCGGTAGTCCTGCTGTGGTTTTTTGGCTGTTCCTTCCTTGTTGCAGTCAAGATAAATTCCTTCACTGTATTCGGCTTCAAAATTTCCTGCCTGTACAAAGTCTCCAACAAGGGAATATCCGTTTCTCACGCTTTTATCTAGTTCTTCAATGGTTTTTAACCATCCGCCTTGAGCCCTGAATTTTATGTCAGGGTCTACTTTTGTTATTTCTTCTTGCCAGTTTATTATCATACTACCAAATCCTTTTTAATTTAAGATTGTTTTTAATGGTTATATAAAAAAAGAGTAAGAGCATTTGATAAGTAATAGTGCGACAAGCTAGGGTCTATTTCCCATTTAAATCAGTGAAATCTTATTTCAATCCCAGTTATGACGGGATTTTCCCCATTGAAACTCATAATCGAGTAATTGATTATGAGGTTGCATGATATTATGCATAAATAAGTATAAAGCATTCATTGTACTTATGTGCTAGGGAAAGAGTGAAAAAGGTTAACGTAAGTGAACAATTGTAAGCTTCGTAAATCAAGCCAGTAGGTAGGATGCAACGTTAAATTTTATTTAACTACTATTGTATGCAAATTCATAGGAATAATCAATTAATACGTGATTATTTAGTCATAACCTTACAGTAATTTGCCGGAGTATAGATTGAACCTTAATTCATTCGCTTCTGAAGTAGATCAACTTGGTAAGCCTCACAAGGTCTCACAACTATTTGTGAGTAAGCGGATTGTGAAAGAAGCCTAATTCCTTAGGAGGTAATGGATATCAGAGAAAGCAAAAGCCATTAACAGTCGAAAGACAATAGGAAATAGTGGGAATAATAACTATAATGGATACCACGCCTTCGTGTGTGGCATGGATAACATGGCAGACTTCTGATTGGTGGAAAACGTGAATATAAAACGGAATAAGAAGTAATTTATTCAAAGGATTAGTGATAAGATGAGATATACTCAAAACGATAATGTTTATGAGTCCACAGCACAATACGCTACGGATTGGTCTTGTATCAATTGGTACAAGGTCGAGAAGTATGTAGATAAGTTACAGAAACGGATATATCATGCCGAAAGTATAGGAGATTCAAGAAAAGTACGAGATTTACAAAGAATATTGGTGAGAAGTACATCTGCTATTTTAATAGCAGTTAAACGTGTTACACAGATTAATAAAGGTAAAAGGACACCAGGAATTGATGGAAAAGTCATTAAAACTGATAAACAACGTGGAAAACTAGTAGACGAACTCAAAACTAGGAACATATCTAAACATGTTCCTAAACCT
>NZ_JAZQIJ010000120.1:0-10059 GCF_045541095.1 Methanobrevibacter sp. | reverse complement strand
TTTTTCTTTTAAAAAAATCAAATATATGATAATTTAAATTCCTATTATATTTTAAAAATATCCGATATATTTATATACTATTACAATAATATTATTATATAGGTTTGAAAAAACTAATATTCTTGAGGTGTAAAAATATGTTAGTATTGGCCACAAGTAAAATTCAAAGCAATTATCAGACAACCATTCCAAAGGAAATACGGAAAAACTATGATATAGATCACAACACCGTTGTGGAATGGGGCATTAATGAAAAGGGCAAGCCTGAAATTAATTTCAGAAAAAAACGAAACTTCAAGGATTTGGGCGGTGCCTTCAAAACTGATGATAGGACAAATGCCGTTGATTTGAAAAGGAGCCTGTACAAATGAAAGGAGTTTTTCTCGACACGTCATTTATTCTGGCGTACATCAATTCAAATGATATGCTGCATAGAAATGCAATGAGATTGCAGCAGAATGAGAATGTCCTTGCTCAAAACTGCTTCATCAACAACAATGTGTTGAATGAGGTGCTGACAGTTGTCGGCAGGAAGTTCAACGTCCGTGCCGCCGAAGAAATATACTACGGCCTCATTGACAGTTTTGACATATTGAACGAATACGACATATTCAACTACACCGGCAAGACATTTGACATATTCAAGACATCAGGAGCAAACAACGCAAAGAAAGGCTTGAGCTTCACTGATTCGAGCATTGTACTTACAATGTCGGAAATGAATATTTCAGATTTGGTCAGCTTTGACCGCCAATTCAAAGGTTTCAGCCAAATCAGCCTGATTGGTCCGGATTACCTATGAGAACCAATCAAAATTCACCACAATATTAATTTTTCAAATCAAAAACTAAAAGGAGCCATTACCATGAATATGATTAAACTAGAAAAGATAAGCCATAAAAAACCTGAATTTGATGAACTCTACAAAATGCTTTCCGATTTGAAGGACTTTTTAAATGAGGATGCAGATCCGAACGATAAGGACTACCTCAAAAACCTGGATGCAATCCTTGAATTCCAGGACAATGACGGAAGCTTCAAGCTGTTCGATTCCTTCAATGTTCCAATCGATGCCATGGTGGACTTCTGCTACATGCCTACATACCTCTGCAGCGCAATTCTCATGAAGGCCTACATGAGCTTCGGCAAGGATTTCAGCCTGAAGCAGAAACTCGGACTTTTGAACGGATTGAAGATGTCATGTGCCAAAAACCTTGTGGGACATGGCTTTGAAGGCCTTAAACAGCAAATCGAGGCAATCAATATCTTCATGAAAGCCGGAGTGAAGGAATATCTGGATCTCAACCATGATTTCTGCTATGAATTCGGAATAATGATGGACGGAATCATCAAAGATTACCACAAAAAAGAAGCTGAAGGCAAATTCAACGGATACTGGGGCGAAAGCTACGAGGAGGATATCAAAGCCATCAACGAATACTTCTGTCAAAGGCTAGTGTTTGTATATGGAACCCTCATGAAGGGCAAGCCAAACCACCACTACCTTGAAAACAGCTCATACCTGGGCAAGGCCTCAATCGAAGGCTATGACATGTATGATGTGGGATGGTATCCTGCAATCGTACAAGGCAGCCGTCAGATTCCAGGAGAGCTTTACCAGGTGCCTGCTGAAGACATGCCGTCAATCGATATGCTCGAAGGTGAGGGAAGCCTTTATAAAAAAAGATGTGAAACCGTGATGTGTGCAGACGGAAAGACACGCTCCGCATTTGTCTACGTCTACCTCAGGGACGTTTCTGACCTCACAAGAATTCCTGCATGGAATGAGTATATCTGGTACGTTTCATACGGAAGCAACATGCTTTTTGAAAGATTCATGTGCTACATCAAAGGGGGATCCTACAGAGGAAGCACATACCGTGACGCCTGCAGCGACACCGCATCACCTGCAGAGGTCAGGGCCTTTGAAATACCATATGACATGTACTTCGGAAACACTTCAGGCTCATGGCAGAGCTGCGGAGTTTCATTTCTCGACACCACCAAAGATGGCCATGCACTCGGAGTAGCTTATCTGATAACAAAAGAGCAGTTCGAACACGTAATTGCTGAAGAAAACGGAGGACGCACACCTACTCCTGGATATGGATGGTATGAGGATGTGATAAGTCTTGGTGAAATCGAAGGCATTGAGGTAAAGACAGTTACCAACAATAATCTTCGCCCATACAACGATCCGTGCCTTGACTATCTGGATACTCTGGTGAAGGGAATCAGGGAAAACTGGCCTGAAATGAGTGATGATGAGATTGAGGATTATCTTAAAAGCTGCATAAGAAAATAATTGGGTTGAGCATACTTATCCTCAATTCATTGAACTATTATTAAAAAAAGTTAAATGAATTTAATAGTCATCGATTGATGATATTAAATTCTCCATATCGCTTAAAACGCCATGAACATCATCTTCTTTGGATTTTGACATGCTGATGGCAAGTTCGCTTGAAAGGTCATCCAGCTTTCCGATCAGTGATTTCATGATGTCTGTTTTGGATGCGATTTCATCATCTATCTTCTGGGAGTCTCCGCTTGAGAAATTGATGAGATTCAAAACGGCTGAGTAGTGCTGGTTGAACAGCTTTTCGCAGTTGTCGACAACATGTATGAAGCGGTCATAGGTAAGCTGCGGTGGTGTGAATTTGGCTGCGATGAGTTCCCTGGTCTGTGATTCCTTCTGGTCAAACTCTTTTTTAAGCTCTTCAATTTCCTCTTTTTTATCTTTAAATACCTTTGGTGGCTCTTCGGAAGTTTCGATAGGTTGTGCTGTTTTTTCTATTTTTCTTTCGCTGTATTCCGGAGCCTTGATTTGAGGGGCATTGTGTGTTTTTATCTTGTGATAGCCGTATCCGACAGCACACACAGGTACTGCAAAGAAAAGTGATACGAGATTATATCCCAGTGCAAAACCTGAAGGAGCACCGGAAATCACGCTTCCAAGTCCTGCAACCATACCCATAAGTATGAATGCAACTGTCACCACTTTGGTTTTTGATATTTCAAAGTCATTGTTGTGCCAGTAGAAAAGGAAATGCTTTATGTCGCTTAAAAGGTTACCTTCATAGAATCCTGAATCGATTTTAAGAATCTTGTGAACAAGAAAACCAACAACAAAGACTGGTATGGCCAATGCCGCACCTGCTATGACTGGGAATAGAAACAGCGGTGTGGTAATGCTTGCAACCAGACCCACTAAAAATGCAACTATAGTTAGGAATTTGGTTCTTGAAAATACGTAGCGGCCGTTTTCGCTCCAGTAGAATAGACTGTACAAAATGTTCATATAAATCACTGATTGATACTATTTGACTAAACAATATTTAAGGGTATTGTATCGTTATGTTAATTAATGATAATGTATATATTTTCATTAGGTAACAATTTGTGTATAAGTTAGTTTTGCGGGATGATTTGATGAGCGTAAATATTGAGGTTCGAAAGATTGGAATTACGGAACTTGACGTTGATGCGATTGTAAATGCAGCAAACCCCAGCCTTTCACACGGCGGCGGAGTATGCGGTGCGGTATTCAGGGACGCCGGAGCGGACGAGCTTTCAAAAGCCTGCTCTGAAATCGGCTACTGCAAAACAGGCAAAGCAGTAATCACTCCCGGATTCAATCTTAAGGCCAGATACATCATCCATGCCGTAGGTCCTGTCTGGAGCGGTGGTGAAAACAATGAGGAAAATCTGCTTTATGATGCCTATGCCAATTCCCTGGCAATTGCAAAAGACAACGCCTGCACTTCAATAGCTTTTCCTGTAATTTCATCCGGGATATACGGTTATCCTAAAAGGGAAGCATGGAAAGTTGCCGTTAAATCCTGCCGTGATTTCATTTCAGACAATCCTGACTATGACATTGAAATCATATTTGCTGTTTTAAGTGACGGCTCGAAAAGAATGGGCGATAAGACAATATCGGAGGTTATGAAATGAGAGAAAATCATTTCAGAGTGGATGAAAACGAACTTCCATATCTGGTAAGTGAGAAAAGGAATGATGGCTCCAACGCCGGAGCTTATGGCAGTCTCAAAACAGATGATGAAAGGATTGATGAAATAGTTTCCTCCATTTACGGAATTCCCGACTATATCAGATTCATCCTTAAAATCAAGCTGAAGTCCTTTTTAAATTCAAAGGACTGCATCAGACTGGACGTGGACGAGATTGATTTGGGATATTACCTTTTCACGTTCACACGTCAAAACGAGTTTTTAAAAACCCTTGATGAATTCGAATTCAGCAAGGATTTCACTCGTCATGACAAGCTGTTCATCGACTGCATTTCCACACACAGTTATGATGGCCTTTTAAATGATTCCTGCTTTAAGGAACTTCTCAAAAGAACTCCGATGAAGTTTGAAAGGGTTGGCGGGGGATATGAATGTGACTATTCATTTGCAGATGATGAATTCACATTCAGAAACGAACCTGAAGTGTATGTGGTTTTTAACGACAGAGGAAAACAAACGGCATATGATCTTGATATGGACAGGATGGAGCTTGGAAAAAAGCTATTCTAATTTAAAATATGATTTGAGGTGTAAAATATGGTAACATGTCCGGAATGCGGTGAAGAGATAGACGATGATGATAATGAATGGGACTGTCCGTTCTGCGGATATGAGGATTGGGGTGAAGGATTTTACAGATGCTACAACTGCGATGCTCTTTTCGACTGGAGCGGTGATTTGTGGGAATGCGAAAACTGTGGCAATGAAGGCATAAGCCCGTCCCCACGTCCTCGTGTCTATTTGGAGGATGACGACGATGAATACTGTGAGGACGGAATTCCCGACGTCAACCAGGGTTGGGTCGGAGAACACTACGGGTGAAATACAGTATGGCGATTAATTTGATTGAAGCAATAGTGGATTTATTCCTTCCTGCGGCGCTCCGTACTATGACGGATACTGTGAGGAATGCAGATATCCCGATGTTAATCAGGGATGGTTAGGCGAGGAATACGGATAACATTTAAGCGTTAAATTTGAATGATATCAGATTAATATTGTAATCTGCAGAATAAGTTTTACTTATTATGTAGTAGATATGATGAATGATTGTGATGAATTTGAATGGATAGAATTTAACATTATTGTGCAAGAATTCTCCGGCTTCTAAAAGCCAGAGAGGTTCAAGGAGTGATTGTATGGCATCAACAAGACAATATCTGGAATATGTATTGGAGCAGCTATCTGATTTGGAGGATATAACCTATCGGGCAATGATGGGAGAATACATTATATACTATCGAGGCAAAATCATCGGAGGCATATACGATGACAGATTTCTCTTAAAGCCCGTCAAATCTGCAAGGGAGATGATGCCCGATTCAGATATGGAACTGCCCTATGAAGGGGCAAAGGAAATGATTCTTGTTGGGGAAATCGAAAACAGGGATTTTTTAAGGCAACTGCTGGACGCAATGTATGATGAACTTCCAGAACCAAGAAAGCGCAAATAATATTTTGGAGCAAAAGACATGGATGATAAAGCTATTCTAAATGATTTGAGAGATATTACAAAAAACAGGGATGACTGGAAAGCAAACATTCGTCATGTTGCCGGATATCTCGATGATGATTATTCCGTTGACGTCAAGGCAAAGGCCCTGTGGATTTTAGGTGAGATGGGACTGAAGTATCCCGGTGAAATTGAAGCGTATGTTGACGGCATTGCACAATATTTTGGCGATGAAAATCCAAAGCTTAGGGAAAGGTCCGTTAACGCAATCGGACGGATAGGAAGGGCAGACGCAAATCTTGTCAGAAACCATATTGACATGCTGATGGAAATGAGGCATGACGAGTCTGAAAACGTAAGGCATGCTTTCGTCTGGGCCTGTGAAAACATAGCCACTACCTCCCCGGAGATTTTCTGTGAAATGCTTGAAATATTCTATGATATAATTTCCGATTCATCGGATAAGGTCAGAATAGAGGCGCCTGAAATGTTCAGAGTAATCGGAAAGCAAAATCCGGAGTGTGTAAAGCCTTATCTGGGAAAGCTGGAGTTCATTTCCCAAAACGATGAAAATCGTATTGTCCGAATCCATAGTGCAGGTGCAGTTCGGATAACAAAAAAAAGCATTCGAAAAGAATTAAAACATTAATTTAATTAAGCGAATATGCGAAAATGATGGTTTTTGTTTAAAAAAAGTTTTTAAAATGGGAGGATATCCCATTTTTGATTGTCACTAAGTATTTACCATTGTGGGTTTAATGGTTTGTACAAATCTCTTGAAGGTCTTTTGGAACCTAATTGAGATCTTGAAATATAATGAATTAAAGATATTTGCATTTTTTTCTCTAAAAGAAAATTACCAAATCTGAATGTGAATTTATTTTTTTGAATTTGTTAAATGCTCTTAAAATGTTTAAATTGTCTTAAAAATTTATATGTCATTGTTGATATAATTATAATTGATTATATGAAAAGAGTGACTAAAATTTTATTTGCTATAGCTATTTTGCTTATTGTTTTTGCGGGATTTTTAACATTTACTCATCATACTTCTCATGAGGATGTTGAAATTCTGGACAATTATACTGAAATACTTGGAAAAAACTCAAACGGTACTGTATATAAGATTACATGCGGGAACAACTCATCAACAGACACTGTCTGTGTGATATTGGGTGTTCACAGCCTTGAAAGCGGCATCCACAATGCCACAAACCAGACAATTATGAATTTCACTGAACATAATGACCTTTCAAAGAGGTATGTGGTTTACTTCATCAAGCTCAACTTCAAGGACAGCGGAATGAATACAAGTGACTACAACACAAACCGTCATATGGGAGAGATGCTTGCAAACAAGTATGTCGTTCCGGATATTGACAATGAGGATCCTTTTGTCGTGGTTGATGTTCATGAAATGGAAAACTATTGGGATGAGCTTCGATACATCGGAGTTCTTGACAACAGATCAGACGTTGAAAGGGAGTATGCCTCAAGGATTGCAGACAATCTGGACTATCCTATATTTACAATCAATGCGGGAACTTCGCCTGAATGGGTAACCGACCCGATTGACGAGAAAGGATATCATACACTTCTGTTTGAAACAGCACAGGATGATAAACAGTCCCAGAAGATGCAGACTGCTGAAAAACTGGTGAGGACGATAGATGCCCTGACGGTGTATAAGTGATAACATGGGTGAAAAGACCGTTTTGTGCGCCTGCAGCGGAATGAATCCTCGCGGTGAGGTTTCACGTGTAAGCGTATATGACTTGAGCGTTGAAAATGATGACATAGAGTACTGCTGTGTCGTTGCAAGCGCAGGCAATTTCCGGAAATTCATAGATTTGGCACGCCGGAACACTGTCATTGCCGTTAACGGATGTGAAAACGCATGTCCTGAAACCATTCTGGCTTTCAAGGACGCTACAGTCGAATATAACCTCAACGTTTCAAAGTTATTAAAAGAGCATGGAATGCAGGCTGAAAATACCGTCAGAATCAATGAAAATGACGAAAAGTGCGTCAGTATAGTTAAGGATGAAATCCTGAAAATAATGGGTGAAATCAAATAAATGGTTTTTCATTGATATTTTCCAATAAGGTGAGCATATGACTTCAATAGACTGGTTCGGTTTTGAAAAAAAGGATTTGGACTTTCCGTTCTACAGGAAAAATCCCCACGTTTCTAAATTGGGTTGGATTGCATTATTTTTCGTATTTATTTTTGGATATCTGGCTACAGGCTTAACATCTGTCCCTGCGGGAATAATTGCATGCGTTATCCTTATAGTGCCCGTCCTGTACTTTCTCAAATGGGATTATTCTGCAATTTTTCAAAAGCCAACGCTCAGGGATGTTGGCCTTGCCATAGCGCTTTTTGTAGGATATATGATATATGCAGTTGTCCTTTCCATGATTCTTGAACAAGTCGGACTTGTCGGTGCTGAAAACATTGAGCAAAGCAGTGTAAGCCTGATGCTGATTCCGCATTTCGTGTTTTCCCTCATGGGCGAGGAATTTCTCAAGTTCATACCGTTCGTTTTCTTCATGAGGCTGATTTTCAAATTCTCCAATAAGCGTAAACCTGCAGTGATTATCTCAATGATTCTTGTCATGTTCATGTTTGCCGGAATGCATGCCTATGACATTCCGACATTGCTGTTTGCGATATTCATGCAGGGTTTCGGTTCGATATTTGAATTTTACGGATACATCAAAACCAAAAACATTCTGATACCATACATAACACATCTGTGCACCGATGTGTTCATTCTGTTTATTGTGATGATGGGATTTTAAGAATAATGTATAAAAGATTTCTAGAAAAGTTGATAACAAATATATTTTCAGGTGATATGATGGATGACTCTCAAATAAGACTGGACGATATGGTTGATAACTCACGACTTGAAGAAATAATTAAAAGCATGGATGAAGGCCGTGCGGACCCGGAAAAGACAAGGGAATTTGCAGAGGTATTCAAACAGTCCCAACTGTTCATGCCGGTGATGATGAGCGCTGACTTTTTTGAAGGCATAGAGGATGCAAAGGAAGGAGACATCTACACAACCGGTGAGAATTCAGGTTTTGATATAAACTATCTTAAATTGGACAACGGCCAGAGGGCGGTTCCATTGTTTACAAGCAGCGAGCTTATGGAATCAACTGGCCTTAAAAGCTCAGCCATTGCATTGTTCATGAGTGATTTGGCTGATATGCTTGAACAGGCGCCGGAAGGAAGGTATGTGATGATTGCAATCAATCCATACACAGACCTTACAGTCGACATGCCCATGAAATCATTTTTAAATCTCTTCAGAGAACCTTCAGATGAGCTTTCAGACTCAATCAGTAAACTTCTCGAGCTTTTAAAGAAACATTCCATTGAGCTTGAGGAAAACTCCACACTGTTTTTAAGGCTTGACGAGAATCTTCTGGTTGAAAATGCGGTTGACGGAATCTTCACGCCACATGCTCCAATTTTTGTAAGCTCAAATCCGAAATACGCAGAAGATAAGAAGTACACAAACCTTCTGCTCATGCCAAAATCCAAAAAGATCCTGCCAATTGGTGCTTCTGAAAACGACCTTGATGTTGTCATTGCACCCTTGACAGAGTTCAGCCTGCAGGACAGGCTTGATGAGTTTACCTCACTTTGGATGTGCGAAGCCCAGCCTTTCTATGATGAAAAGAGTTCAGATGAAGAGTAACTCATTATTCACTAAATCACTGAAAAATTATAAATCATGTAATTTATATTATTCATTAGAGAAATTAAATTATGAAAGGATTTATGAAACTTAATTGGTAAATGATAAATAGGAGATGAAATCATGATTACACCAGAAGAAAAGGATAAAATTAAACAGGAGATTGTAGAAAAGGTAAATTCCACTTTGGAGAAAAACAACGAATCATTCAGAATGGATAAAGTAAATATTTTAAATAAATCAGATTCCGTCCAATTCATGGGAAATTATAGGGTGTATGACAGGAAAAACTACAATGCCGTTTCAAGAGAAATCAATTCATTCCTAAAGCAATACGGTGATGTTGATATTAAATCTAAAAAAATCAGGGACAGCGGAATGAAATTCACAACAGTAAGCTTTAACTTTGAGCTTTAGATACAGTTAATGTTAGGGATTATTATTCCCAACAAATTTCTTTTTTTGATTATTGTATATTACGTTAAATTAAAAGGGTATTTGCATTAAAAATCAGAAATTGTATTGAATTGAGCTAAATGCCGCTCACAAAAATGAATAATATTTGTAAAAAAAGTTGTTGACAGCTAAAAAAGATAAATATTTAAATCCAATTAAGGAAAGATATTTACTTTATTAGGTCTGAAAGCTATAATTTGTTTGTTTGCGAAATCTTTTGCTTCTTTTTTATATTTTTTAACATTTGCCATAATAATCACATTAAATTTTTTTTCAAGTCACACTGCTGTGCTCTAGATAATAATATAAACAACATTGTATATAAAGTTAATCGAATGCAAGTACTTACTTACATCTTTAAATTTGCAACAAACAATTAAAAACACTTAAAATATAAATT
>NZ_JAZQIJ010000119.1:0-21303 GCF_045541095.1 Methanobrevibacter sp. | reverse complement strand
AATACCTAAAAATGCATTATTTTAAAAAAATAATTTTTTAACAAAAAATAGTAAAAAGAATGCTATATGCAATAATATTTATATGTAGAAATAAATAAAGATTAAAATAATAATAAATTATTATGAATTTTATTATGCATTAAATTAGGTATGTGAATTTAACATGATGAGAAAGAAAAAACTTATTATAGCTATTGAACTTGTTGTTCTAATTGGTTTACTAGCAATGATAGGGGGCTCACTATTTATGGCCGGTCCTGACCTTACAAGTGAAACCAAGAATATACTTGTTTTAGCTTCTGATAAATATGAACAACCTAATGGTGGAGTAGATATGGCATTCATGGTTCGTTTGGAAAACGGATCCCTTAAAAACTATACACCAATATATCCAGGTGGAATGTCACACCCTACACAACCCGCAGCCGCCGATATAGGTGGACGTATGATGCTTCACGATTCGCTTTGGGACGGAGTTGACCAAGGTGTCGAATATGCAAAAGAAATCGTTGAAGCAAATACTGGAATGCATGCAGATGCAGTAGTTATCGTTTACGATGAAGGATTGGATAACATCATTGATTCTATCAGACCATTATACTTCAACGGTAAAGTCTCTAACCTAACCGCTGCAGATATGGTTCGTCAAAACGATGCATATAACGGGTATGCAAGTAATGAAAATGTTCCGGGAAACATGTCCAGAGGAGATGCTGTCATGGAATTAGCAAAAGCACTTGCTAATGTTACAAAAGATCCTGAAAAGAAAAGTACCATGATCAATAAGGCATTAGAAGAATACTCCAAAGGAAACATTATCATGAAACCTGAAGGTTCATTTACAAAACTACTTGCAACAAAAGGTATCGAACAACTAGCAGGTTGATTTATAAAATTTTAATCTTTAAAGAATTTATTTCTTTAAAGAACTTTTTTTATTTAATACATACACATATGTTTAACAAAACAAACATCTTTTTTTAAAATTAGATTGATATAATCAAAAACATGTTTAATTTAATTACATCTATAATCAGTCGACATCTTTTAATGCCTCAACCATATTCAAATCATTTATCTTATCTGAAAACAGCAGATTAACACCAATTGATATTGCAAATGTTATTCCTGCTGTCAAAAGAAGGTTTTCCAATGTCAGTGAAGGAATATAATAAAGAGAATCTCCTGCTGCATTCAGCATCAATGTCATGAAATAGAATCCTACTGGAATTCCCAAAAGATATCCAATAGCTGTAAAAATCAGATTCTGTGTTAGGAGCAGTTTTCTTAATACATTTGTTTTAAAACCCAGAACTTTTAATGTAGCGATTTCTCTTTCCATTTCAGTAAATGACAATATTCCTAAATTGTATATTACCAGAATAGCCAATATTACTGCAACAACCGTGACGACATAAACCATCATCATTACAGATGTTGTCATTTCATCCCAGCTATCCCTCATTTTATCAATGCTTGTAACTGATTTGATAGATTCGTAGTTTTCACCAAACTTGTCAGGAGTCAGTATGTTTGTCGGAGTGAAATTCAATCCCTGATCTTCCAATGTATCAGGAGACATGATTAAACCTTGGGAAATAGGTTCCGCATGAATCTGACCTATTTTTGAAGTTACCCATTCATCGCTTCCGACAATATGCCAATGGATTTCATCACCGATGCCCAGATTGAATTTGTCTGCGAGTTTAGCTGAAATTGAAACATCACCCTCTTTTATTTCAATCTGATTTCTATCGCTATCAGTATAGGATATTAAATCAGTATTGTTTGAAGCTAAAAGCGTTACCGTATCCTCATTATCATTGGCTTTGATTTCAATTGACTGCTGCATGATAAAACTTCCGTTGGTGTCATTTAAAATATAATACAATTCATTTGGATTTGCATTATTGGAAATCTGCAGTTTAGCGCCATAATGAGATATGTCATCATATTCCCATGACTCCAATTCGTTTAGACTGTCATTCATACCGAAAGCGGCGATTAAAAGTGCAACACAACCCATAACTCCAATTATTGCCATCAATGCTCGGAACTTATTTCTTCTTGCATCCCTCCAGTTCCAGCGCAGATTGAAATTCAAATGATTCCATAACCTTGATTTTTCAATAAAACTCTTTGAGGACATGTTCGGAGCTTTTGGCCTCATGGTATTTGCAGGATTTTCCTTTGATATTCTCCTGCATGTGACATATGTAACCATGACTGACAATAACACCAGCAATACTGCAATGTATACAAAACTCATATCAAAGCCCGGTTCCCAGATAGGCATACTGAAACGATTTGTCATTGTTGGATAAAACATCTGTGGAATTATCATAGGTCCTGTAATCAAACCTAAAACCGCACCTGCCAATACAGGCCAGAATGCATAAGATATAAAGTGCAGAATGATTGTGCTGTCTTTAAAACCCACTGCCTTTAATATCCCTATTTGAGTACGCTGATGAGTGACAATCCTTGTCATTGTTGTTAGAAGGGTTAGAAATGTAACCAGGATAAATACAATCGGGAAAACATCCCCTATCATCTTGTGCTGCGCCATTTCATTTGCAAAATTGGAAACACTTAAATGATCCTCTTTTTTGGTAAATGACAAATAGCTTACTGAATCATCCAATTTTTCCTTAAAATCCTCATCAGAAATATTATATTTTACAAGCAATGTATTGTATTCCTGATTTTCAGGATATGCTTCACTTGACAGATATGCAAATCCCATCTGTGAAAAATCGGGTATAAGTGAACTTGGAGATACCTCATATACATATTCCGGAGAATATCCGATTCCTTTAATTTCCTTTTTTAATGTGTGTCCGTTAAATTCGAAGGTGATGTTATCTCCAACATGCAAGTCACGCCCGTCTGCAAAGCGCTTGTCCAGCCATACACCGGAATCATCTGAAGGATTGAAGTCTTCACCTTCAGTCGAATAGAATTTTGAAATCGTTGCGTTTTCTACAAAATTAAGCGTAATGTCGGGATTGTTTTCCATGTCCGCAACAGACTGGACGACAATCTGTCTGTCCGTTTGTGTTGAAAATTCACTTATTTTATCTACTGAAGAATCATCAAAAGTAGTGTTGTAAATCCATCCGTCAGCCAGATTGGTATCTGTGTAAAATGCATTGGAAGTCTGCTCCAATCCGTAGTATTCGGCATAAATCCCCGAGTAAGCGAAAATACCTATAAATGCCATTAGGAATATTGCAATAAACTGTGTTTTATTAAGTTTTATATCCCTCAACATTTTCTTGGACAGTGACATATTATTATTTTGGAAATCAAATATTAAAAAATTTAACTAAATGAAAAAAAGAATAAATTAAATTAAAGAAAATTTGGACATCCTTAAAAATGATTAATCATAATTCACATTAACATTAACGATTTGGCAAATTTAACTTCAATGATATTGCGGATATATATGAACTAATATGAATTAATCAATTTCTGGAAAAGTGAGACCGTTTCATCAACACTCATTTCAGCTTTCTCACTTACTTCCTCAAGATTTGCCTCCCACAGGGAAATCTTTCCCATAGGAGTAACCAGAAATTTGAACTTATGATTATTCTTTACCAAATCTGTTTTAAGCAAGGGATACTCATTCAACAGATCCATATATTTTGACTCACCAGTAACTTCAACCATGATACTCACCACAAATAATAATTTCAAGTTGTAATCTTTAAAGTTTTTGTCACTAAGCGAGTATGAAAAAGGGAAAACAGAATCCTTATTCATTATCTTTCAAGGATTCCACCATATTTAATTTTTTAATTTTACCGGAAAACATCAGATTGACGAGTATTGAAACCACATAGGTAATCAAAAATGTTATCACCAATGTTTTGATTGAAATTGTAGCTTTAAGGTAGAATGAATCTCCCATTGTTCCCCACAGATACTGCAGTGTTTCACGACCCAATGGAACACCAATCAGGAAACCAATTGTTGTAAACCACAGATTTTGTGTTAACAATAGCTTCCTTAGATGAGATGACTTGAAACCTAAAACCTTCAATGTGGCAAATTCCCTTTTAATCTCTGTAAATGACAGCAATCCAAGATTGTACAATACAATGACTGACAGTATTGCCGCAAAAGCTGCAAGAAGATATATTATGCTCATTGAAGATTCCATCATTTCATCCCAACTGTCAGTTAATGAATCCATTGAGAATACTGTTTTTACACCCGTGTAATTATCTTTAACATCCTGAGATGAAATTATACTGGTTTCTGTGTAGTTCAAACCCAAATCATCCAGCTTTTCCTTTGTCAGGATTATTCCCTGAGAGGTCGGATCTGAATGGATGTTATCAATCTTTGTTGAAACCCATTTGTCTGAATCCATTATGTGCCATTTGACAGTGTCACCAACTTTAACATCCAGCAGCTGAGCCATCTTCTTGGATATGGATATCTCATTATCAGAAATGTTTATCGGATTTTTGTTGTCATCTGTCGGAGTATACAGTTCATTGTCATCAAGTACTGTTATAACGCCCGATTTTTTAATGTCGTTTGCCTTTATTTCAATCGATGACTCCATGAATCTTTCGCCGTCAACCTCCTCAACGATATTGTCAATCTGTGATTGGGTGGCATTTTCCTCCAGAACCAGCTTTGATGAATAATGGTTAATATCCTCATATGACCATTCTTTCATCTCATCAAAACCGTCCATGCATCCAAATGAAGCCACAATGATTAATGTGCATGCAAGGACCCCAACAATACTCATTAAAGATCGGAACTTATTCCTTTTAGCATCACGATAGTTCCACCTTACATTGAATGAAGACTTTTTCCAAAAGGAAAACCTCTCAATGAATCCAGTTGTAGTGATTTTTGGAACTTTTGGCCTTATCGCACTTGACGGCGATTCATTTACAATATTTCTGCAGGCGAGATATGAGATAACGGCTGACAGCCCCACCATCAAAACGGAAACTATAATGAAACTCATATCAAATCCGACTATCCAGTTTGGAATTGAATATAAGCTTGACATCTCATCAAACATTATTTGAGGAAGTGTTATAGGTCCGAGGATAAAGCCCAGAATTGTTCCAGCCAGTACCATCCAGAAACCGTATGAGATATAGTGGAACATTATTGTCCTGTTTTTAAATCCTAATGCCTTCAATACACCTATCTGAGTTCTTTGACTGTTGATGATTCTTGTCATTGTTGTGAGAAGTGTCAGCATTGAAATTATGATGAATATAAGTGGAATTACATCTGTCATCATCTGATGCTGTTCGGTTTCATCCTGAAATTCTGCGAAACTCGGATGCTGAGCCCTTGGAAGGAATGAAGAATAATCTCTGTCCAAATCATTGTCAAGCTGTTTTTCATATGCTGAAGAGTTTCCGTCATATTTTACAAGCAGGACATTGTATGGAACCTCATCCATAGGAAATGCCTTATATGACATGTAAGCAAAACCCATCTTGTTATAGTCAGGTATCATGGATGAATCTGAAGTTTGATATAGATGCTCTGGAGAATATCCCAATCCCTTAATTTCCTTTTCAACTTCAATGCCGTTGAATTCGAATGTTATGTTATCTCCGACAGTTAAGTTCTTGGCATCTGCAAAACGGGTATCAAGCCATACCCCTTCACCATCAGAGAGGTTAAATTCACTGCCTTTTACCAAATAAAACTTGGATATGTCTTCATCCTCCAGAAAGTGCAGGGTGATGTCGGGATTATTGTCAAAATCGGCAATCGAGTTTACCACCAGCTGACGCTCAGAGTCCTTTGTCAATGACAGGCTGTTCACATCATCCTGAAAATCACCATTTAAGTTGGAAGCATAAATCCATCCGTCAGCAAGATTTGTTTCATTATAATATTCACCGGCAGTTTCTACAAATCCGAATGATTCAGCACCGAATCCTACAAATACGTAAATACCTAAAAATGCCATTAAAAAAATAGAGATAAATTGAATCTTATGATTCTTTATATCCCTAATCATCTTTTTTGCTAACATTTACTCACCGCTTTTAAGTGATTCAACCATATCCAGCTTCTTGATTTTACGTGAAAACATCAGATTGACGATTATTGACAATGCGAATGTTATCACTGCAGTCAGTATAAAGTTTGAAAGGGATATGGAAGGCAGGATATAAAATGAATCCCCTGATGATTCCCACATTATTGACAGTATCAGATATCCTACAGGAAGACCCAAAATAAATCCAATAGCTGTAAACCATAAGTTCTGTGTTAGAAGGAGCCTTCTAAGAGCACTGCTTTTAAATCCTAAAACTTTCAGTGTTGCAATTTCCCTTTCTATTTCAGTGAATGACAGCAATCCCAAATTATACAGAACAATTACTGCTAAAAGGCATGCGAAAAATATCAATATGTATATTAAAAGCCACATTGACTCGGTAAGCTCATCCCAGCTACTTGTCATGTTTGCCATTGAATTGACTGCCTTAACTCCGTCATAGTCCTTATCCACAGGTTCTGCTGTTACGATACTTGTTGCAGTATAGTTCAAGTCAAGGTCTTCCAGCTTATCTGCAGACATTATGAATCCCTGAGATATCGGGTCTGCATGGATTTTATCAATCTTTGTATTGACCCATTTATCTGAACCCATTATATGCCATTTTACAGTGTCACCTACTTTAACATCAAGCATGTCGGCCATCTTCTGTGATATTGAAACCTCATCGTCAGCGATTTCAACCTTATTCCAGTCATAATCTGTTGGGGTAACCAGCTTAGAATTGTTCAGCACTGTCAGCGAACCTGACTTTTTGCCATTGTCCGATTCAATTTCAATGGCAGATTCCATTAGCTTTTCACCGTTGACCGCTTCGGCAACATCATCAATGACTGATTCAGTTGCATTTTCATCAATCACAAGTTTTGAGTCATAATGATTAATCTGATTGTATTCCCATTCCTTCAAGTCGTTCATTCCATCATACATTCCAAATGCACATACGAGAAGTGCACTGCATCCTATTACACCGATTATTGTCATCAATGCTCTGAACTTATTCCTTTTTGCATCACGCCAGTTCCAGCGAACGTTGAATGATAGACGTTTCCAGATTGACAATTTTTCTAAAAATCCTGAACTGGAAATCTTCGGCACTTTCGGTTTTATTGTATCTGCAGGTTTTTCATCAGAAATGCTTTTTACTGAATAGTATGAAACCGCAAGTGACATAAATACCATCAAAACAGCCACATACACAAAATTCATGCTCCATGCAGGATCCCATGAAGGAAGCTTATATGTTGCACTCATTGAAGGGTAAAAGAGCTGCGGTAATGTCATAGGTCCCAAAATCAATCCCAAAATGGAACCTGCCAGCACCAGCCAGAAGCCATAAGATATGTAATGCAGTATTATTGAACTGTTTTTAAATCCGCTGGCCTTTAAAATTCCTATTTGTGTTCTTTGATGGGCGATTATTCTTGTCATTGTTGTTAAAAGGATTAACATTGCAATCAGAATAAAAACAACTGGGAAAATATCTCCCATCATTCTGTGCTGGTCCATCTCATCGGCAAATTGACTGACACTGGTATGCTCTGACCTTTCAACAAAAGAACTGTAGTAACCATCCATATGATAAGACAGTATGTCATTATAGTTTTCAGGAGTTCCGTCAAACTTGACTTCCAAAACATTATAAGAAATGTTATCCCCAGGAAATGCCTTATAGGACATGTAAGCAAAACCGATTTTGTTGAAATCAGGTATTACTGATGAAGTGGAAGCATGATATACATATTCTGGTGAATATCCTAGACCACGGATTTTCTTTTCTATTTCATAGCCTTCGAATTCAAAGCTGATGTTGTCTCCAACTTTCAGGCCTTTTGCATCTGCAAAGCTCTTGTCGAGCCATACCCCATCACTGTCATTAATATCAAGCTTTTCACCTTCAAGCAGATAGAATTTTGATATTGTGTTGTTTTCAACAAAATGCAGTGTTATATCTGGGTCGTTGCTGAAGTTCGCCACCGAATCCACTACCAACTGCCTTTCCATTTGAGTGGTTGCACCCAATGCATCTACTTGATATAAGAAAATTTCATTTATTCCATAAGAATAAATCCATCCGTCAGCCAGGTTAGTGTCTTCATAAAAGTTATTGACATTAACTTCCAGGCCAACTGATTCTCCGCCGACACCGGCAAAAACAAAAACTCCTAAAAATGCCATTAAAAAAATAGATATAAACTGAGCTTTGTGCTTGGCGATGTCTCTTAACATCTTTCGAGCAAGCATACACTCACCATTCTAAATCAGTGACCTTCTGCGGATTTTCATTGACGACAATATTTTCTATCTGGCCGTTCTTGATTCTGATAACCTTATCAGCGGCTTCAGCCAAAATTGCATTGTGGGTTACAATAATAACAGTGGTATTGTGATTGTTGCTCATATCCTGAAGCAGGTTTAAAATTAAAACACCTGTTTTTGAGTCCAGCGCACCTGTTGGCTCATCACATAAAAGCATTGTAGGCCTTTTAGCTACTGCCCTTGCAATTGATACTCTTTGCTGTTCTCCACCAGACAACTGTGCAGGGAACTGATTTGCATGGTCCCTAAGACCAACTGAGTCAAGGACATTTAATCCATTGATATCCACATCTACAATGTCTTTCATTAGCTCAACATTTTCTAAAGCTGTTAAATTTGGAATCAGATTGTAAAACTGGAAAATGAAACCAACGTTTTTAGCCCTGTAACTTGTAAGCTGATTGTCGTTGAAGGACTCGACATGGCTGCCATTTACGATAATCTGACCTGAAGTAACAGAATCCAAACCCCCCAAAAGGTTTAATAAAGTTGACTTACCCGCACCTGACGGCCCAAGAATTACAACAAATTCCCCTTCTTCAATTGTAAAATTCACATCATCCATAGCTTTTAAAATGTGATCTCCAGATTTATACTCCTTATTCACATTTTTAAATTCAATAATTGTACTCATTAATATTGCCTTCTTATTTAATTTTTTTAATCATTATAATATATATTTTATAAACTATTTAAATTTAGGTACTCCTAAAAATTATTTTGAATTATTGTAATATTGTTAACTTGTTTTGAATTATTATAAACAAGTAAAAAGCCGACAGTAAAAAAAGAAAATCATGCTAATTTATCATTAGCAATCATTTAAGAAAAACTCTTTAAGCTTTTCTTCATTTATTTTATAGTTACCTATTATTTTTCCATTTTCAAAATGCAAAATATGAGAACATACTTCCATTATAAGTTCATAATCATGAGTAATAATAAATGAAGTAATCCCAAGGCTTTGAAGATATTTTAAGTTCTCACTGACTTTCATCATATTTTTCAAATCCAAACCGCTTGTCGGCTCATCAAAAATAAGCAGTTCCTTTCCGGAAGCAATAGCTGAAGCAATAGCTACTCTCTGCTTTTCACCACCAGACAATGCCATCGGATGGGCGTCTTTGAGATGAATTAAATTTAGATTTGTGAGAATTTCTTCAGCTCTTTTGATATCCTCTTCATCCATGCTCAGAAGAACTTCATCAAGAACACTTTCTGTGAACAACTGATGATTTACATCCTGCATTACCATATAAGTTTTTTTAAGCCTATCCTTTCTTTTTAAAGCTTTGCCGTCAGAAATCAATTCACCTTTGCATGACCTTTTAAGGCCGCATAAACAGTTTGCAAATGTGGATTTTCCGGCTCCGTTCTTACCTATAATTGCAATAATTTCATTTTTTGGGATTTTAACATCGTCAATATCCAAAATTTGGGTCTTTCCATAGCTGAACTTAAATTTTTTAAGTTCCAAAAATTCATTTTTTGAAGAATAATATTCCTTCCTTTTACTTGCAATATTTTCCAGATTAAGCTGTCTTAAACCTAAATCCCTGTGATTGGCCTGTTTAAATTCTTCAAGTGACCATTCATTGGCAATACGTCCATTTTTTAAAAACAGAACCCTGTCAACAACATCCCCTAAAAAGAACAGTTTATGTTCTGCTATGATTACTGTTTTTCCCTGATTTTTCCAGTTTTTGATTATATCCTCCAAATCCCAACTGGACTTTGAGTCCAGATTAGATGAGGGCTCATCAAGAATCAGAATATCCGGATTAACGGTAGATACTGATGCGCAGGCAATTTTCTGCTTTTCACCACCGGACAGTTTGAAAATGCTCTTGTCCAAAAGATGATTTATTTTAAAATCATCCATAACATAATCAAGTCGTTTTCTTATCTCATCAACGTCCATAGAGAGATTTTCACATCCGAAAACAATTTCGCTGGTCGTGTCGACATTAAAAAATTGTGTTTTTGGGTTTTGAAAAACAGACCCTATATGCTTTGAAATTTCATGAATCGGCATTTCGCCTATTTCATCATCATTTAAATAAACATCCCCTTCCCTTTTACCGTCAAAGAAATTTGGAATCAACCCATTTAAAAAACGAGTTATTGTTGTTTTGCCGCAACCTGATTCACCGCAAAGAAGTATCACTTCACCTTTTTTGACACTGAGATTAACATCACTTAAATTTTTATCGCTAGCGTAAGAAAATGAAACATTATCCATCCTAAGCAATCAAAACACCTCTTATGAAATTATATGCATAAATTCCAAAGCCCATTATTGAAATAGCCAAAAACAAAAAATCCCATTTTGTGAAATTAACTTGAACCAGATGAGTTCTTTTTTCTGGATTACCCAATCCTCTTGTAAGAGAAGCCGCTGAAAGTTCATCTGCAGTCTTTACCGCACTTATAAGGATTGGAATCATATAAAATTCAATTAATTTTAATGGGTTTTTTAGGGATTTAACCGTTAGTCCGAATCCTCTCATTTTCATTGCATTTGTAATTGACCTTATCTCTTCAATAACTGATGGGATATATCTGAAAATAACTGAAATTGGAATGGAAATGTCTTTAGGAATATTGCTCTTTTCCATTGAAGCTATAAATTCGCTTACTTTTGTAGTGATTATAGTATAATATCCCATCATAATTATCGGCAACATTCTTGAAGCAGTGTAGCTGAAAGTAATCAGCAATATTGCTAAAATTCCTGTTGCAGTAGGGAGAATGTTAATTTGAATATATTTAGCTAAAATATACAATAAAATGTATATTAAAGCAGATTTTTTATGATTTGAAAAAAATAGGCAAATAAATGGAATTAAAACTAATAATCCGCTGACATATATGGAAGTATCATTAAAAACCATGAAACTTATTAATGCAAGAATAATTATCTTGGTTCTAGGGTCCAATTTAAAGCTTAGTTCCAATCCCATAATATCGCCTTATGCAATTCCTGCCTTTTCAAAATGTTTTTTCAAAACGATTTTACCGACATATGCACTGCAGATTCCAACTATGAATGTTACAATTATCAATACAATCAACATTTCATTGGTTAAAAACGGCAGGATTACATTTACATAGTCTGATCCCATTGATGCACGGATTGACTCCACAAAGTAATCTCTTAAGATGAAAAACGGAAGCATGTTTCCAAATACTCCTAAAATGAAAACACCATGACTTACAATGGAGTGTTTTATTGAAGAGTAATTTCCCATTTTAAGGATTAAGTCTGCTACAAATGCACATAAGGTAAATACTATGATTGGAATCCAAGTATGGCCGCTTAAAAACATTATGATTCCTAAAATCAAACCCATTAATGTAACCATTCCAAACTTGTTTACCCTTGTTAAAAACAGCATGTACGGGATTCCACAAACCAATGCGGCAATTATCGGCAGACCTATCATCAATATTGGAACATAACCCAGCATGCCGCATACAAATACTAAAACAATCATTATCACTGAAAATATACCTACAGTGATTAAATCTTTTACTTCAAATCTTTCGCTCATTGAAATTTCCTCCTAAATTTTTTATTGTGTAATGAGAATCAAAGGGAGAATTATATTTTCCATTCTCCACTTAAGTTTTGCAAATCGACCATCCTTTTAAACAGTCCATCATTAGCTATCAGTTCGTCAGGAGAACCCTGCTCTGCAATTCTTCCATCATCCAAAACAACAATCTTGTCGGCATTGGCGATTGTACGCATTCTGTGTGCAATGATGATTACTGTTTTGTTTTTGATTAGCTCAGAGAGTGCCTTTTGGATTTTTGATTCGTTTTCAACATCCAAAAATGATGTGGCTTCATCCAACAGAATTACATTGGCATCCTTTAGAAGTGCCCTTGCAATGGATATCCTCTGTCTCTGGCCGCCTGACAACAGCTCTCCGTTTTCACCGATTACTGTATTGTATCCGTCAGGAAGCTTGGCTACAAATTCATCACATTCTGCAAGTTTAGCTGCTTGGATAACCTCCTCATCAGTTGCATCCTTTCTTCCGACACGAATATTTTCCAGAATGGTATTGTTAAAGAGAATTACATCCTGGAAAACAATTGAGAAGTTTTCCAGAAGTTTTTCTGAATCCAGTTTGGACAGATTCTGACCGCCCAGGCAGACCTCACCTGAAACGGGATCCCAAAATCTCGCTGCAAGTTTTGAAACTGTTGATTTACCGCCTCCTGACGGTCCGACAAGAGCTGTCACTTCGCCCTGACGTGCAGTAAATGAGATATCTGTCAGCACGTCCTTTAAATCATCGTAATTGAAATTGACGTTTTTGAATTCAACATCATATCCGTCCAGAGTGTAATCGGTTAATCCTCCTTCAACAACAAGGCTTTCGATTTCCTGGGCCCTTGCAATCTTATTGTCCATCATCAATATTTCTGCTAAAAACATCAGACCGTTTTCCAGAGGTGAATAAACGGTTGCAGAAGCTATCAGGAATATCAATAGTGTGAAAATTGATACCTGTGAGTTTAAAATTAGGTATGAACCTAAAAGGATTACTGAAACTATTCCAAGGTTTAAAACTACTTTACCTGTAATGACACCTGCAGCAGACATCAGTTCTGATTTAAGTCTTGACTTTTCGATTATGGATGTAAGGCCGCTTATTTTGCCGTAGTATTCTTCTTCATAGTTGTATGATTTCAAGTCCCTTATGGATTCAATGCATTCCTGCATTGCATCTCCGCAGTTGAGCAAATCCTTTAGCACCAAATCTCCGCCTTTATAGATGAGTCCTTTTGAGACATACAATATGACAAATGCGACGGGAACTACCCACAGGAGCGCTATAGCAAGTCTCCAGTCAAATACAAACATTCCTACAGAAACCAGACACAGGGAAAATATGGAACCAAGCAATTGTGGAACCGCATGTGAAAAGACATGCTCCAAATCAGTACAGTCATTCATTATTGTTGAGGTCAAATCTGCAAGGTCCCTGTTTTCAAAAAATGACAGAGGCAGTTTTCTCAAGTTTTCACCAAGATTGACTCTTCTGTTTTCACTTTCAACATAGGTGGTGTTGAAAACGAAATGATACTGTTTCCAAGCAAATGCAAATATTATTCCTAAAACAATCAGTATCAGCAGTATAAACATTCCAAGATTCGGTTCGATTATCTCGCCGCCTGTTAATGGCTCAATCCACATATAGATTAAAAGGGCGTATAATCCTACAGGAAACATGAATGAGATGTCAACAAGCATTGTGTAAACAATTCCC
This sequence comes from Methanobrevibacter sp., assembly GCF_045541095.1. Classification (GTDB taxonomy): domain Archaea; phylum Methanobacteriota; class Methanobacteria; order Methanobacteriales; family Methanobacteriaceae; genus Methanocatella. The sequence goes on along the minus strand of NZ_JAZQIJ010000119.1, from coordinate 7,638 downwards.
TTGATTAAGTTATCTGATCCGTCTTTTGTAAGTCCGAATCTTTTCTGGAAAAATTCAGATATCATTATATCGCCTCGCTTTTTACTTTCCACTGTATGGATTGGTTGAATTCATCCCACATTCTTGAATAAAGTCCATTTTCCTCAACCAATGAGTCATGATTTCCTTCTTCGACAATTCTTCCGCTGTCAACAACGTAAATCTTATCAACGTTTCTGACTGTTGACAGCCTGTGTGCTATCATGATTACAGTCTTGTCTTTGGTAATTTCAGAAATCGCCTTTTGAATCAGGTATTCGTTTTCAGGGTCAGCCAGTGCTGTTGCTTCATCGAGAATAATGATAGGAGCGTCTTTCAGTATTGCCCTTGCAAGTGCAATTCTCTGCTGCTGGCCTCCTGAAAGATAGGTTCCTTCGCTTCCGATAACCGTATCGATTCCATCTGGAAGCTCGTCGATAATGTCATCGCATTGGGCAAGGCTCAGTGCCTTTTTGACATCATCCCTTGAAGCGCCTTTTCGGCCTATTGCCACGTTATTGTAAATTGAATCCTTGAACAGTGTAGTGTTCTGGAATACGAATGAGATGTTTTCCATAAGTTCCTTTGTCGAGATGTCCCTTACATCCACATCACCGACCTTGATTGAACCTTCTTTAACGTCCCAGAATCTTGGAATCAATGATGCAATTGTGGTTTTTCCACCTCCTGAAGGTCCGACCAGTGCAACAGAATCGTTTTCATCAATCTTAAGATTTACATCATTCAGGATGTGTTCATCTGAGTCTGTATCATCATAGTCAAAATAGACTCCTTCAAATGAAATTGAATGGTTTTTAGGCTTTTGAGGGTTAGCTGCCTCTGGAAGAGGTTCTTCATTTAGAATAGCTTCAATGCCGTCCAGTGCATAGCTTGCCATCATCCAATCCTGTGAAACTGTCATTATCCTGTTCATCATCACTGCACATATTGGAGTGAATATTACGTAAAACATGAAATTGGCAAAGAATTTTACATCCACAAGGGATCCTGCAAGAAGTATTCCTGCCGGGATCAGCAATGCGAAAAATCCGTTGATTGATACTGTAAATGCAGTCATCGGAAGCTGTGTGGACAGTGAATATTCTGCTGAGAATTTACCGTAGTTTCTTATTGCTGTTATGAAGTTTTTAAATGAATAGACACTTTGCTGAAATGCTTTGGTAACAGGTATTCCCCTTACATATTCCACCGCTTCGCCGTTCATCTTTTCAAGATACATCTGATATTCAGCCATGATATTCTGGGATTCCTTTGAAAACATAGGATACATGAAAAGGAAACATAATATTATCGGAATAAGACAAACCACTCCCAAAATCCAGTCAAAACTGAAGAGCAATATTAAAAATGCTATTGGAGTTATAATGGCTCCGGTAAGGTCAAACAGCTGGTGGGCCAGAAATGTTTCGGTTTTTGCAGTTGAATAGTCAATTACCTTTCTAAGTCCACCGCTTGTGTGGTTTGAAAAGTATCCAAGGGGGAGTTTGAGCAGGTGTTTTACTGCTGCATCTTTCATGTTCTTTTCATTTTTAAATGCTGATAAGTGTGTTCCCATCAATCCGCAGAAGTTTAGTGCTATTCCCAAAACTGCAAAAAGGAATGCATTGAATGCATATTCTCCCAGGTTTTGGGCTTTTGTGAAATCTGAGGCGACTGCCAATAATGCATTAACCACATCCCAGATATAAATGAATGGAATCAATAAACATATAGCACTTAAAGCTGATAATACCATCCCAATGATGGATAAATACTTATAGTTACCAGAAAAATTAAGTAATCGTATAAATTTATTTTTATTTTGAATTTTTGACATTTAAATCTCCTAATAAGTTAATTTAGGCATACCTAAAAAATTAAAACTAATCTAAAAAGACAAAATACTAAAATCGCTTAAAAAATAAATAAAAGACAAATTTAAAGTAATTTTGTTAAAATTAATTAGATAAACCAATATTCAATTTAAAGTATGAATAAAATTAGTATATAAATATTTTTGAACTGAAAAGGCGAATAATATACCAAAAAGACAAAACATTATTTTCTAAATTCAGAAGGTGTGCATCCTATATAATCCTTGAATGCCTGGGTAAATTTTGACGGTGATGAATAACCCACCCTTTTTGAAATTTCAGAAATTGTCAGCTCATCCTGTTCAATTAATTTACAGGCATAATCAAGCCGGTACTCCTTTCTCCAGCGGAAAATTGGCTTTCCATAAACTTCCCTGAAACAGCTTTTAAGTGATGTTTTGCTGATTCTATATTTTGAGGCCAGCTCATCAATGGTTATTTGACTTTCCAGATCATTTATTAAATCATTTTTAACGTTTTCAACTATATTCGCCTGTTTTCTTGAAAGAGACAGTTTATCATTGTCCCTAAACTCAGTAATGGAGAAAAACAGCATCAGTTCAATGCATTTCAATCTGAAATAATCCAGTTTAATTCGCTCATCAACATCATAAAGCTCACCTATAACATGGTCAATCCTCTCGTTTGATCTGATTAAAACATAACCGTTGCTTTTCTTCAAACCTTCATAAAACTCAACTATATCAAAATCAGGAAGATATCTTTTGATGGATTCATTTGCAACATCAATGTCCATGAAAATCTCCAAACCCTTATAATATCCCAGTGGAAAATCTGAAACAGATTTTGTAACATCAGATATGCTTATGCACAAATCCCCTTTTTCAAAGTATATTATTCTGTCATCTCCAACCTGATAGGCATATCTGCCGGAAGCACAGTGGTTGATTTCAAGCATCCTTGATGAAATGTTATCCTCGAAAAAAACATTTTCCATATTTTCAATGTGCATATCAATATAAGACAAAATTATTCCCGTAAATATTGAATAGGTTTCCATTTTACCGTATTCGCCATTTTTACCAAGTTCAACTACCTTTTTTATTCCTTTATCTATAATATTGAAATCAGAAACAAGAATATCATCAAACATGTTGTAGAGATTTTCATTCATGAGAATAATTTTGAGTTCTATTTTATTTAAAATGAACAGAAACAATACATATAAATCATTTCAAAACAAAAAGTTATATTATAATAAAATATTACAGGGAAATGTAAATGTCATTTAAAAAAGATGAAATGTTAATAATGCCTGCAGTAGACATTAAGAATGGAAAATGCGTGCAGCTTGTTCAGGGCGAACCTGGAAGTGAAATGGTTGAAATAGAAAATCCTGAAAAAGTTGCTAAGCATTGGGAAGATTTGGGAGCTAAAAATATCCATGTTATTGATTTGGATGGAACCATCAACGGAGTTGCAAGCTTTGATATTATCAAAAAAATATTGAATGAAGTATCCGTTCCAATCCAGCTTGGAGGAGGAATCAGAAGCCTTGAATATGCCCGCCAACTATTGGACCTTGACATTGAAAGGCTAATCATCGGAACTATGGGAATTCAGCATCCTGAAACCATTACAAAACTAGCAGAAGAATACGGCTCTGAAAGAATAATGATTTCCCTTGACAGCAAGGACAACAAAGTTGTTATTAAAGGCTGGCAGGAAAAGATAGACAAAAACCCTGTTGAGCTTTCAGCCGAGTTCAAGGAACATGGAGCAGGCAGCATCCTATTTACAAATGTTGACGTTGAAGGCCTTTTAGGCGGATTTTACACAGACCCTGTAGAAGAGCTGAAAAAATCAGTGGATTTACCTATTGTTTATTCAGGCGGAATCACCACAATAGACGACATAAAAAAGTTGAATGAAAGTGGTGTTGAAGGAATTGTTATCGGTTCCGCCCTTTATAAAAATAAAATTGATTTAACTGAAGCTTTAAAATATCAAAAGAGGATAATATAATGAAAGTAATGGCGACCGGAACATTCGATATACTTCATCCTGGACACGGAGTTTACCTGGAAGAGTCCAAAAAACTTGGAGGAGAAGATGCTGAGCTTTATGTTGTTGTAGCAAGAGATGCTACTGTTGAGAGAAGAAAAAGAGTGCCTATCGTTGGTGAAGATCAAAGATTGGAGTTAATCAAAATGATGAAACCAGTAACTGATGCGTTTTTAGGCGATGCAAATGGAGATGTGTTCAAAATCGTTAGAGAAATAGACCCCGACATCATTACCGTTGGCGCTGACCAAAATCATGATATTGATAAATTGCAAGCCGCCATAGACAAAAGAGGCCTTAAAGCTAAAGCAGTACGAATTGAAAAATATAGAGATTGTCAGCTGGACAGCAGTTGTAAAATCATTAGAAAAATTCAAAATACCGATTTTAAAGGAAAAATTATGGATCATTGTGAAGATTAAGGAGATTATTATATGTTTAAAGTAGCTATTATTGGAGCAAGTGGATATACAGGTGGAGAACTTTTAAGAATGCTTTTAAACCATCCTGAAGTTGAAGTGACAGACATTACATCAAGACAATATGATGGAACCCCAGCACATAAAATCCATCCACACGTAAGGGATTCAGGACTTGTATTTACAAACAAAAGCCCATCCGACTTGGATGTTGACGTTGCATTTACCGCAACACCACACGGAGCATCAATGAAGATTGTTCCAGAACTTTTGGATGCCGGAATGAAAGTGGTTGACTTGAGCGGAGACTACAGGTACAGAGATACTGCAGTCTATGAAAAATGGTACGGAATGGAACACACCGACAGCAAAAACAAAGGTGCATTCGGACTGCCTGAACTGTACAGGGACGAAATCAAAAAATCAGACCTTGTAGCTAACCCAGGATGCTTCCCAACAGGCGCAATCCTGTCATCATATCCGTTGGTTAAAAACAACCTGGTCGATAGAATCATCATAGATTCAAAAACAGGAGTAAGCGGAGCCGGAGTTAAAGCATCTGCAACTACACATTACCCAAACATTGCAGACAACGTGAACCCTTACAAAATTTCATCACACAGGCACATGTCCGAAATCCAGCAGGAACTCCACGGATTTGAAGATGTAAAAGTATCATTTACACCACATCTGGTTCCGGTCATCAGAGGAATCCAGACCACAAGCCACAGCTTCTTAAATGATGATAATATTGACATTACCCCTGAAGAAATCAGGAAACTTTACGAAAATGAATACGGAGAAGAATTCTTTATCAAGCTTATGGATGAAGGTGAAATTCCACACCTAAGTTCCGTGAGAGGATCAAACTTCGTCCACATCGGAGGATTTGAAATAGACGAAACCGGAAGACTTGTGATGCTTTCCGCAATCGACAACCTGGTAAAAGGTGCATCAGGTCAGGCCATACAGAACATGAACATTATCCTCGGCATTGACGAAACATTAGGTTTGACTCATCTAGGTCTTCATCCTTAAAAATGAAAGGTGATTGAAATGAAAAGAATAATAGTCTATTATTCACTTGGAGGAAAAACCGATTTGGTGGCTAAAACATTAGCCCAAAAGCTGAATGCAGACTTGGTTAGAATCCACGATTTGAAAAAACGTGACGGTTTTGGAAACAGACTTATTTCCTCAATCAATGCATTCAGGGAATCAAAAACAAACATTACTCCCTCCAATGTTGATTTGACACAGTATGACACAATATACTTCGGCACACCGACATGGTCCGGAAATCCTACCCCAGCAATATTGACAATAATCGACAGATGCAACCTTACAAAAAAGGATGTTGTCCTGTTTGCCACAATGGACAGCAACCGTGGTGAAACAAACATTAAAAGACTTGAAGAAAAGGTCAAAATGCGTGGAGCAAGAGTTATTGAAAGCTTTACACTTGCAACCAAAAACAAAACACCAAAACAGATTATTAATGATACCGAAGCTATTATAGAAATTAAAGATTTGAAAATGTATTAGGTGGGATTCATGACTAAAAAAGACAAAACAGAATTGAAAATCAAGGCTATTGAAAACGGAACCGTGATAGACCACATCACTGCAAACAAATCGTTGCATATTCTCAAAATTCTCGGACTTCCAAATTCCGAAGTTATAAATGTTACAGTAGCTATGAATGTCTCATCAAGTGAAATTGGAAGAAAGGACATCTTGAAAATTGAAAACAGAGAATTATACCACACAGAACTCAATCAGGTTGCATTAATCGCTCCAAATGCTACAATAAACATTATCAGAGATTTTGAACCTGTTAAAAAGTATAAGATTTCACTTCCAGACAAGATTACATCCATCATCAAGTGCACAAATCCGAAATGCATTACAAATTATGAAAATGAACCTATAACACCTAAATTTAATGTTATTGAAAAATACCCACCTGTCGTCAGGTGCCATTACTGTGAAAAATTAATTAAAACAGAAGATATCGAAAAGCAATTCGAATAATCTTCCTATTTATTTTTTATTATATAATCTGCCAATCTTTTAGCCAATGCAAGTATTGTCAGAATAGGTGGTTTTCCAGGAGATATCGGAAGCACACTTGCATCACAGACAAATAAGTTGCTGATACCGGTTTCAAGATTGCTGTCAACCACATCACCTATTTTTGCGGTTCCACCAGGATGGGCTCCCCTATAGAATGTTGAACCAATAGTGGTCGGGTCAACCCCTGCCTTTTCCAGAATCATTCCTGCAGTAGCCACCCCTTCAGCCAGATATCTGATGTCTTCAATTGTATTTTCCTTGAAAATGGATCCGTCATTATATATTTTACCTTTACATTCATCAGGAGTTTTTACCATTATTGAAAGGATATCCTTATCCTCAACGTCATCATATACTATGTTTTGTCTGATGAAAGATGAAAAGTGAGGTGACAAAACGAAGTTTTTACCGACAACCAGCCCTGCCATCTGTACTTCAGTATTGAAATTGATGTCCTTGAGATATCCTCCGACAGTTACGAATGGATCTATAAACAGTTCCTCTCCCGCATCAATTCCGGTTTGCCTTAAAATCAAAGTAGAGCCTATGGCTCCTGCAGCCAATATTACAATATCATCCCTCATGACTTTTCGTTCACCATCTTTAACATAGACAATACCATGTGCCTCAACATCCTTCAGTGAAACTGAAAGAACCTCAGCATCAGTTATCAGAGTTGCTCCTGCTTCAACGGCTTCGTCAACAAAGTCCTTACCTGACCATTTTGCATCTGCAGGACATCCGAATGCGCACCTTCCACATTGAATGCAGTCCTCTTCCCGGATTGCCTTCGGCATTTTCATGGTTTTAAGGCCAAGTTCATTAGCGGCATCCAAAAACAGCTGTGTTCCTTTACCTATATGTGAATCGTCAAGGTCATGCACGTTCAGCAAATCTTCAACATATTCATAGGCCTCAGTCAGGTCAATGCCGTAATCGAGTAGTTCGCTGTCAAGAGCCCTTACCATATTCGACATCGACACAATTGTTGAGCCGCCAATACAGGTTGTTGTAAGCAAATCAACTCCCTTATTGTATGCATCATAATAGTTAAAAGCATCTTTGGACTTTATATATGGTCCTTTTTCAAAAATTGTAACGTTAATTCCATTTTTTGCAAGTTCACGAGCTATAATTCCCCCACCGGCACCTGTGCCTACAACTATAACCATCACATCACCTTAATTCATTAAACATATCTGAATTAATATTTTGATTTACTAGTA
>NZ_JAZQIJ010000118.1:0-2098 GCF_045541095.1 Methanobrevibacter sp. | reverse complement strand
GTGGTTCCTGTAGTTCTTGAGTATAGAAGTTTCATTCCAGGGTTTATATAGTCCATACCGATGTATGTCTTATCGCCCATCTCAGAACCGCCATCACATACAGCAGTTCCTAAGATGTCAATGTTGTCAACTCCATAATAGCTTTGAATGTGTTCCACCGGTTCGACCTGTCTGTTGGAAGAGAACAAATCAGACTTTAAGGTTGTTAATGATTTGTAACTAACAGCCATTGAGTTAAGGTTAGCATAGCTTCCTGCACTTTCTTTGAACTTTTCCTGAGCTTTCAAGATAGTCATTCCGGTATCATCACCTGCTTGGAAGTTGTAGGTTGAAACTTTACTGGAGTTCATAATCATATCAATGGCTGCCTTTTCGATGCTTCTGCCGATAAGGATACCTACATCCTGAAGCATATCATTAACGCTTATTAAATTTGAATCAAGCATTTGAGCAGAAACGTTTAATACTCCACCGATGGTATCTATAGAGACAGTTTCACTGATTGGTTTTCTGACGTTTAATTCTTGAAGGGTTGCGCCGGGTGCAATGTCTTTGGCCTCACCGAGTACTCCGCTTTGAATAGCTTCCTCGATGTTTACTCTTTGTGACATGTAAGTGTAATACTGGCTGTTCTCTTCAATCTCCTGTTTTGGAAGCAACCTTGTGAATTTCATCCACTTTGCAGAAGTATCAGCAACAATCTGTGCCATCACTTCATTTTGTACTTTTGCATCATTTCCTTTAGTTAACATTAACAATCCTCCTTATGGTCTGCAAGTACCTTTCAGCGCAAGACCTGGTTTATTCAACAATATTCCGACTTTAGACTGTATGAACAGTTTTGTATATTGAGGTAACTCATCGTAGATGTCTTTTCTCATGATTTCAATGAGAGGATAGAAGTCTGCAATGTTTTCATCACTGGTGATTGGTGCAACAGTGGTTCCGGAAGATTTGGAATACAATACTGTTAAAGGAGCATTTCTTAAATCGAAACCTATATATTGCTTGTCACCTATTAAAGATCCGCCGTCAGCTTGGGTGGTACCTAATAAATCGATATTGTCAATACCGTAGTATTCCTTAATGTCTTCTACAGGCTGAACCAACTTGTTGGATGAGTAAGCTAATTGTTTAACGTATGATAATGTTTTGTAAGACTCTGCCATTATTGTTAAATCAGCACCTGCACCGGCATTGCCTTTGAAAGCTTCCTGTGCACTGATAACAAAGTTACCAAAGGCTTCCATGGTATCATCGGTTTGAGTGGTATTGTACTGCGGAACATTTGGAGAGCTAATTATAGTATCGTAAATGTTGTATTCAATGCGGTTTGCAATAACGGTAGCTACATCACCCAACAAATCTTCGAATGAAACGATATCAGAATCAAACACGTCCTTGTTTACGTTTAAAACACCACCTACAGTGTCGATGGAAATTGTATCGGTTACTGGTTTTCTAATGTTCAGCTCTTGTAAAGATGCACCTGGAGCTATGTCTTTTGCTTCTCCAAGCAATCCTTTTTTGATAGCTTCATCAAGGTTAATGTTCTGTCTGAAGTAAGTGTAGTAATCGGAGTTCTCTTTGATTTCTTGTTTAGGAAAGAGTCTTGCAAGCTTTAACCTTTTTGCGGTTTCATCAGTAATAGTTTGAGCTATTACCTCATTTTGAACTTTGGTATCATTTCCTTTTGTAATCATTAACTATCACCTTTAAGTTTGACCAGTTTCACCGGTTGCGCCGATGTCGTATGGTCTGAATACTTCAATGTAATTGTAATCATCTGAGCTAGCTACAGGATGCATTGCAATATATTCGCCGTCATCGGATTTGATAGCTCCTGTGCTGGTTAAAGCTATTCTGTCATTAACGGCAATGTTTGAAAGTCCTGATGCTAATTTTAATCTGAAAAGATGGCCTAGGACTAAAATTGCAGTTTTTCTTTTTCCTCCAGTCATGGTAACCGGATCGTTGACTGCAATGCCTAAAATGATTTCGCCTTCAGCGGCCGTGTATTTCTTAACTGTTGGTTTTCCGATATCTGAATTTGCTGACAATGTTACAACATCATCTGTCTTGATTTTGTTTCCTGCAT
>NZ_JAZQIJ010000117.1:0-1940 GCF_045541095.1 Methanobrevibacter sp. | reverse complement strand
TTTATACAAAAATTCAAAAAAAGTAATAAGTGAATATTCAAGGAAATATCAAATCAAATCTATTTATATTTAAAAATTATATACAATAATATGAAAGCCTTAAATAAAATGCTTTGTTTAGTTGACGGAGAACACTACCTGCCAGTCACACAAGAAGCAATAGATACCTTAAACAACTTGGAACACATTGATATTGTAGGTGCAGTTTTTATTGGAGGAACCGAAAAGCTGAGAGATGATTCTGAAGAATCCTACTCAGAAAAATTGGGAATTCCCGTCCAGTTTGCAAAAGACAAGGACATTCCATACGATATCATTGTGGAAATGATTCAAACATATGACGTTGACACAGTAATGGATTTGAGTGATGAACCAATTCTTGACTATCCTAAAAGATTCAAAATAGCATGTAAGGTATTGAATGAAGGAATAACCTATGAAGGACCTGATTTTAAATTCGAACCACCATCACAATATGACATAATGGAAAAACCATCTATAACAATTTTAGGAACTGGAAAACGTATAGGAAAAACCGCCGTTTCAGGATTCGTATCAAGACTTATCGACAAAAACGGATACGAACCGTGCGTAATTGCAATGGGAAGAGGCGGACCTGAAGAGCCTGAAATCGTTCATGGAGAGGAACTTAAAATAGATGCCGAATTCCTTCTGGAACAGTCCGAAAAAGGAGTGCATGCCGCAAGTGACCATTGGGAAGATGCACTTATGAGCAGAATTCTAACCATAGGATGCAGACGCTGCGGCGGAGGAATGGCAGGTGAAGTATTCATGACAAACATGAAGAAAGGTGCAAAACTTGCCAATGAAGTAGATTCCAAATTCGCCATATTTGAAGGAAGCGGAGCTGCAATACCTCCAATTAAAACAAACAAGAAGATTGTCCTTATCGGTGCAAACCAGCCGATTGAAAACCTCACTACATACTTCGGACCGTTCAGAGTAGGTCTTGGAGATCTGGTTATCCTCACAATGTGTGAAGAGCCTATGTGCAGTGACGATAAAATAGAGAAAATCGAAAAATTCGTCAAGGATGTGAATCCCGACGCAACCGTAATTTCAACAGTATTCAGGCCAAAACCTTTAGGAGATTTGAGCGGCAAAAACGTTCTTTTCGCAACTACCGCACCTGAAGACGTTAAAGACAAACTGGTTGAATATCTGGAAGAAAACTATGACTGCAAGATCATCGGAACAACAGCACATCTTTCAAACAGGCCTTTACTTAGAAAAGACATGAAAAAATACATGGATGATGCAGACGTCATGCTTACAGAACTTAAAGCAGCGGCAGTTGACGTTGCAACAAAAGATGCCATTGCTCATGGTCTGGAAGTGATATACTGCGATAACATTCCGGTTCCAATCAATGATTCATATCCGGATTTAGGAGAATCAGTAATAAAACTGGTTGATTTGGCAATTGATGATTTTAACAAATCATCATAATTTCCATTTTTTAAAAAAAAAAGAATGTTTCGTTTGAAATACAAACAAAACACGAATATATATACAATAGATTTCATTAAACTATTTTTAACCTTTAAAATTAGTACAAAAATGTTTAATTAGGTTATGTTATTTTCACTTCAGAACTAAATATATTTTAATATTTCAAGTCCTAATTCAGTATTTTTGTATAATCTGCCTTTGCGAGCTTCTTCATTTAAGCACACAACTATATTGTATTCCTTTAAGTCTTTTAGCACATTAGATACATGGTTTGTTCTCAAACCAATGTCTTCAGCAATTGCAGATGGGATTTTTATATTTTCACCGATGCTTTTGATAATGTTGCACCTATACTCAGAGGCCATAACATAGCCTAAAGTTTTAAAAATCTCATCATCATTCATAGTATTTAATAACTCGTATGTTAATTAAAAAGGTTTCTATAATTTACATACACAATAAGCATT
>NZ_JAZQIJ010000116.1:0-5027 GCF_045541095.1 Methanobrevibacter sp. | reverse complement strand
ATCAATGATTCATCAGGAGGATAATAATAAAATAAAGATGGAGTATGAGAAAGAATTGGCTAATGGAAGTCTTAATGATACAACTAAAGCCAGATATGAACGTTTGTGCTCATTTGATGAGCTACCTTCAGTTAGTAAAATTTCTTATATTCGTCAGGCAAAATTAATTCCTGAAAAGTTAAATAGGATTGGATATGAAATTGCAGGGTTATCTGATGAAAGATTTGCAATTAACTCATTTTCTCCTAAAGAAATTTATGAAATTGCAATTTTAGAGCATGACCAGTGGTGTCAAGAAAAAATCGCTCATGGATGGACTTATGGTCCTATAAGGGATTATGATAAATTAATTCATGATTGTTTAGTTCCTTGGCAAGATTTAGACCCAGTTCTTCAGCAATATGACCTTGAAGCTGCAAGCAATATTCCTAAAATAATCGATTCAGTGGGTTTGAAAATTGTTTTTAGTAAAATTAAATTGTTGGCTGTTGGAATGTATAAATATTATATGGATGGCGAGGGTGTTAGTCAAAAGGATGATGGAATCTTTTCAGATTTCATGCAATTGCCTGACGATATTCGTGATTCCTATTATAAAAAAGCGGTTTCCATGGTAAAATTTTTGTTTAATCTCACATATGAGTTGAGGGATATAAATGATTATGGCAGGTCAGTTAGACAATTAAACTATGATATTGTTGAATATTTGGCCAAAATGGAACATTATGAATGGTATCGGGAAAAAATTAGCACTGGTTGGAAATATGGTCCAATTAAAGACGCTTTTAAAAAAATCAGTCCGGCTATAGTGCCTTGGGTTGATTTGGATCGAAAGACCAAAAAGTTTAAAAGGGAATTTGTTGAGCATCTTCCGAAGATGTGTGAAAATGCCGGTTTGAAAATCGTTGAAAGAGATTAACAGTTTTTCTTTTTTTCGCAATCATTATATTATGCAAACACCAAATGAAGCTGGTTAAAAAAGTCAAAAATTGAATGACTCGGATTCGTCTTTACTGACTATTACAAATGATCTAATCTGAGGAAGATGCAAACATGATGATTATTATGGAATTTTTAAAAGTAGAATTGATAAAACTAATGTATTAACTTTTTGTAAGTATATAAATTTTTGTATAGTTACTACTTTTCTCGCTGTATTTTTACAAGTAATAATCTGAACTTTTTGGCAAATGAATGTTACAATTGTTCGTATTAAAACGAATGAACTGGTTTTGTATAGTTACCAATCAAAAGTATTGAAAAAATTATTTATACTACTCGGAAATAGAAATGAATATTAATTATACTTTGGGGTTGTGAATTAAATGTCAAAAGCAAATTATGTAATTCGTGAAGATGGAATGCCTGTAATGATTACTGCAGAATCTGATTTTGATTTTATAGATAGTGAAGAAATTCTCAATGTTTATCCTTACATTACTGAATCAATGAATAAGGAAGAATATTGTCTTGAAAATGAACTGTGTTTTGCTTTTGATGAACTCTTATATGAAAATAAAGTCGTAGGCTTTGCAACATTTGAACTGCATAATCAATCAACACTGATGTTAACAGAATGTTATATTCTTCCTGAATTTAGAGGAAAACAAATATTTTTCAATGAAATATGTAAAATGATTTTTTCAGCACCTGATTTTGGAATTTTACAGCCCACACGTAGTATCGTCGAATTGCTGATTGATTATTCCTTTGCAAGGAAAGTGAGTGATGATATTGTAGTAAGTGGGATAGATTTTTATTTCAATGACTGGGATGTGAAATCCAACAAAAGAGAAGAAATATCCCATGAGCTGCCGTTGTCTAATTATTATGACTTGGGAATCTGTTCAACCATTCTTGTTGATGCAGGAGAGGTAATCTATCACTATATGCTTGAAAACGATTTAAGAAAGTATGGTGAGAGAAAGGAACTGACTGAAGAATATTTCAAAGATATTGTCGAATTATTCTTTAAATATCAAAGCGAATTTGAAAAACTGATACTGGAATTGAAAGAGGAACTGCCTCAGGAAAAATGGGGTTATGATGTAATTGTCGGTGAAGGTGAAGGATTATCAGAGTTTATGCAGGGAATAGTTGACAATGAAATAGTATCTCATGACAGGGCTTTGGAAATCAAACAGCAATTAATCACAGAATATGAAGCCGGAGAAATAACAGATGATGATGTCGATGAGAGATTAACTGCTCTGCTTCTTGGTGAAATGTCTGATTCAATATTATTTGAAGGATTTCAGGAATTTTTAGATTCACCTGAAGCTGATGGGGAAGATATGCAGATTATGAAAGAATTTTTTGATGTGATAGGAGCTAATGAAGAGTTGGGTGCCAGTATTTTCAATGCCATACTCTCAGATGATGAAAGCGAATTTGAAAACCTAATAGTTAATGCAATGAATAATGATGAAGAGTTTTCCAACAGATTTCTTGAGCTGGCCGATGATTATGATGAAACTGAATTGCTGTTGCCTGATGGAGAGCATTTGGATTTAAATTCTCTTGGGTTGAATCTTGACTCACCATATCCTGTCGCCGAGATGATGTGGGGGTCTAATGATGAGAAATACAAGCTTGATGACACATATTATGGAAAGGACTATCCGATAAGCCACGACATTTATGTCTTCAGAATCTTAAAGTCACTTAAAAAACATAATAGCTTAAAGATTGCAATGGCAGTAGCGGGAATGAAAGGATCAATGACTCCGCATGCAGTAGAATCACAACTGTTTATGCAGGACTTAATCAGTGATGAAGTTAATTATGATAACTGGGATGAATTCGCTCATGACTCATTGACAATCAAGGATTTGAAAAATATTTTAAGAAAAAACAATCTGAAAATTTCTGGTAAAAAACAGGAACTCATTGACAGGATAGCTGAAAATCAGATTCCTCTGGATGATTTCAGATCAGATAAAGCAATAGTAACCCTAGACGGTGAGGAATTTCTACAGCGGAACCAATGGATTGATTTTTATGATACATTCTTGGAAAAATTTGATTTCAATGACTTTGTGAAATATTTGGACAACAATGATGGTGAATTCATAGAACTCGTCTTTAATTATCTCCAAGAACATTTAAAACTAGCTGAAAAGGAAAATAATTCCATATATGTTGCTGATTGTATTATGGCACATGAGATGATTTCAAAAGCAGGAAATGATTTCTTTAAAGATACTAGGTGAATTCAAATCCCCTTAAAGAATTTTTCACTCACCATAACTATGGCTTAAAAATGAGAATGATAGAATTTTATTACTTATGTATGGGCTACTTTTTTAAGGTTAAAAAAAATAAATTATAAAAAGGAAAATGTTTTAGGAGGCAAATAGATAACATTGTCCTTTTTTTTAATAGTTTTTGTTGTATTTGATATTATAATACCATAATTCGCATTATAACGTTCAATAGCAGAAGAAACTTGTTTTTTGGTTTTTTTACCCATACTTACTTCTATTGGAATTGGACTTTGAAATTCCCTTTGGATAATAAAGTCAACATTGCCATCACTTTCTGGATCATAATACAATTTAAAAAAGTTTCCATCTTCATGGCTTAAGTAGAATAAGGTTGATGCAACAAGATTTTCAAGAAGGACTCCAAGATATGCTTTCTTATTTGAATTAAGATTTCCGATTGATGATGTTAAGATATGTTTGATGCTTGATGTTGCAAAGAAATACTCCCATGATTTAATGGACCTTTTAGCGGATGCAATATGAGGTTCGCAGTGAAATATCAGTTGAGTTTTTTCCAATATGTCCAGGATATTTCGGATGTTGCCTTTGGATGTTCCAAGATAAGATCCCATCTTTTCCTGTGAAATGTCTCCAGGTTTTTGAAGAGCCAAAAACCTCAATAAACGATTGGCGTGTGTCTGGCTATCTGAGGTTATGGAGGAGATGGTTCCCATGTCGTGTGAAATGACTTTTTTAATCATGTCTGTGATGTTTTTGCATATTATATTGTGGTTGTCTTCAAAGAGTGCAGTTGGAAATCCGCCGTATTTTAGATATTCATCCCAGTCAGTTGTAGAGTAGTTTTCAAGATTAATCAAGTCCTGATTGATAGCATGTTCGGTTGTGATTGCATCACCAACATCACCCTCAAAAATTAGTTTTTTAAGGGAAGTGGAAACGTCAGCTGCATCATAGCCATATTTTAGTTTCAGATGTTGATTATAGTTCAGTGGAGTTATATTTTGCTTAAGCAGTCTTCTTGCTGAGTTGGCATCATATTCGAGGTTGAGGGCTGACGAACCTGTAAAAATCATGAAAATGTTTTTTGTCTTATCGAATATTAGCTTACCTGATAATGCCCAGTTCTTGTCATATTGTGACTCATCAATAAGCAGGAAAATCTTTTTGTCTAATCGTCTTAAGGTAGTGTTGTGATAAGTGCTTAGGAACTGTTTTACAACATCAATGATTTTAAAATCAACAATATCATTTAAGTTTTCGCATGATATGAATAGTATCTGGTTAGGATTGACATTTTTGGATTTGTATAAATATTCATATGTCTGATACAGTAGTGTTGTTTTACCTACGCCTCTTAAACCAGGAAGTGCAAAATATCTGTTATTGGTTGTTTTTTCTAGAAACTCATCAACATGTCTTTTAATAAAATTAAATTCATTTCTTAATTGGAAATTCATGCCGTTTAAAGACAATTCATTATTTAAAATGTTAGGGACATCAAATAATTCTTCTCTGATATAATCCTCAATAATTTCTTCTTTTTCATACATATAAAACCACATCACATGAACTTATTCTCATTGTTGGTTAAATATTTGACTGCATAGTATATAAATGTGTGGTCAGTTAACTGACCAAATATATAAGAAAAAGGATAGGGAGAAATAAGTCAAATGGAGTATAGTGAAAAAATAAAGACGACTTATTTTCCATTTGTAAGTATACAAATTTTTTTAAGAATTGATGTTAATGTTGATGTTTTTTTTAAATATAATAAAATAGCTATTTATATATAATTTA
>NZ_JAZQIJ010000115.1:0-1527 GCF_045541095.1 Methanobrevibacter sp. | reverse complement strand
ATTAACAGGGCTGAAGTAATTTTAAGGGATTATGAAGCCGATGAAGATTATATTGAATTGCCTGTAATTCCGGGTATTGAATGTGTTGGTGAAGTGGTTGACTCATCAAATACTCGATTTAAAAACAGGGATAAGATAGCTGCACTTATGGGTGGAATGGGAAGAAGCTTTGATGGAGGATATGCCGAATATGCTCTGCTTCCTGAAAAAATCGTCTTTAAAATTGATGATGATGTTTTTGAGAAATTGACATTGGAGGAAATAATAGCAATTCCTGAAACTTATTTCACTGCCTATGGCTCTTTAATGTCACTTAATCTTGTAAAGGATGATACTCTATTAATCAGAGGTGCAACCTCTGCATTGGGCCTTTCCGCAATGCAACTTGCAAAGTCAATGGGATGTGAAATATTTGCAACGTCCAGAAGTGAAGAAAGATTCGACAAGTTAAAGTCAAATGGTGCGGATGAGTGCTTTGCTGATGATGGTTTTTTGGCTGAAAAATTAAATTGTGATAAGGTACTGGAATTGATTGGCCCTAAAACTCTTGAAGATTCAATGAAATGCATTAACAGTGGAGGAATATGCTGTGTTACAGGTGTTTTGGGAGGTATTGAGTATATGGATGAATTCGATCCAATCAAGATTATCCCAAATGGCAGGTACTTGACTTCTTTTTTCAGCAATTATCCGACACAGGAGATAATGGACAACCTATTTGATTTCATTATTAAAAATAACATCAAACCCGAAATTTCAAGAGTATTCTATAATTTGGAAGATATTGGAAAAGCTCATACTTTGATGGAGTCAAACATGGCTCAAGGAAAGATTATATTTAAATTGGAGTAGTTAATATGGTTACTAAAGAAGAATGTTTTAAACAATTGAGAGATGTGATTGATGCGGTTTTATCCACTGTTGATGATAATGGCAATCCTCAATCAAGAATTATTGATATAATGCATATTGAAGATGATAAAATATATTTTGTAACTGGCCGTGGAAAACATGTTTATTCAGAAATAATAAATCATCCAAAGGTTAGTTATTTAAGCTTAAAAGACAATAAATCCATTAGAATTAGTGGTGAAGCTCATAAATTGGACGATCAAAAATATTGGGTTGATTTAATATTTGAAAACAATCCATTTATGAATAATGTTTATCCTGGAAATGCGAGATATATTCTTGAACCTTTTTGCATTGAGGATTATGAGATGGAATTCTTTGATTTGACACAAAAGCCTATTTTCAGACAATCCTTCAAATTCGGGGATGCTGAAATTACAGTTAAGGGATTTGAGATAACTGATGATTGTATTGCTTGTGGTACTTGTCAGGCAAGTTGTCCGCAGCAGATTCCAGTTTTTGTTGGCGATAAGTTTGAAATTCCGTCGGAACATTGTTTGCATTGTGGATTATGTTATGAAAATTGTCCGAATGATGCGATTGTTAAAAGGGAATAATTGATTCATTTCTTATTGGAGTTTTAGTGTTTGTTATTTAATAAATCATGTTTAAAAA
>NZ_JAZQIJ010000114.1:0-6204 GCF_045541095.1 Methanobrevibacter sp. | reverse complement strand
TCTGCGATTGTGTGTCCTGATTCATGATAGGCTATTGCTGCTTCCCTCAAATCTATACTTTTACTCATAATTCTATTATATCACATCTTCATATCAATTTCAAGTAGGATGACTATATTCTATACTTTGCAATCGATCCTTCAATTAGAGGTCAAGGATTTGGGCAAAAGGCTATTAGAGCAATTATAAAAAAATATGAAGGGAGAAGAATCATTCTATCAATAGAAGACTGGAAAGAAACATCTGCTAACATTGAACAGCGAATCTCCCGACATAACTTCTACTTGAAATGCGGATTTACTGATTTATCATGTAGAATTATTGAAAATAGAGTATCTTATGCGGTTATGGCGATAAATGGTAAAATTAGACCAGATGAATATAATGCACTCATCAACTCATACCTTGGTTTTTTCTGGAAACACTTTATTAAGATGAGATTGATTAGTGGCAATGAATAGTGAGTATCATATCTTTTCGGTTTTAGAGATAATCTGAATAGTCAAATTGTTAATTTAAATGTTGAAATATATGTCAAATATGACAAAATGATAGACATAAAATTTGGTGAATATTTATAGTGCTATTTGCTCATTATTGCTTGACAAATTGTGCTTTTTGTGGTATAATTGCACTAAGGTTATATGAACGAAGCGTAAGATTAAACTTGATGTTAAAAAGGGAGGTGAAATCATGTCGGATTGGAAAAAAATCATCACCAAATCTGAGATGAAGTCTGCTCAGAAGTGGCAGTCCGCTCAGAAGTGGCAGTCTGCTCAGAAGTAACTAGGCAAAAGATAATGATACTTGATGCACTATAAGTAAAGGAGAATTTGATATGGATCAGGAATTGCAACAGGTTGTTGCCGATTGGCGTTATCTGCGTGAAAATACACTTGCATTCATTAATTCCCTCTCGGAAGAAGAGCTGAAAAAGAAACTTCCCAGACCAGGTTTGGACTCGTTTATGAAGCATTTTGAAGAAATGTGTGATGTTGAGCAGGCATATTTGGATGCATGTCTATCTGGCTCTATGGAGTTTGACTGTGTGCAAGAAAATGAGGATTACAAAGGTGAATCCTCTAAGGAACAGATTATCGCAAAAATGCAGGAACAAGATGAACGTATTGATAAAATCATCCAAGAAAAAGCAGACGGCAAAATCACTTGGTCAGAGGATGATATCAAATCGCTTAATTCTCAGCTGAGAAATTTGTGTGTGCATGAAACATTACATATCGGTCAGTTGATTGCATTTTCATATGTGATGGGAATTGCGATTCCGGAATTTGTCGTTGAGGGATGGGCGTTATCGTAACAAGGTCTAATGCTGCATTGAACATTGCGTCAATGCAGCATTATATTTAGGAGGATTTTATGATTAACGAAGTTGTATCTGAAAACGAATGGCGAAAGCAATTTCCTATTGTTGATCAAGAATATATTTGGGAATATCCATTATTTCGAGGTGAATCTGAACCCACATCCAATCTATTTATAAATCAGGATCGCTCACTTACAAATGATTTAGGAATTTATATTCATGTTCCTTTTTGCCTGTATCGATGTCCGATGTGTGGATTCTACATGGAGATTGTTAAAGATAGAAGTTTTTCAAAGGAGTACACCGACGCACTAATTTGTGAATTTGAGACATATGTTAAATCTTTTGATTTTTCAGAAAAGAAACTTAGGGCAATCTACTTTGGTGGTGGAACTGCCTCTCTACTAGAAGCTAAAGACATCAGCCGTTTGATTACAAATATCAAGAAAGCAATTCCAAATTCTAATTTAGTTGAGATTACAGTCGAAAATCATCCAAGCGTTGCTACAAGTGAATATCTTTCAGAATTAAAGCATGTAGGAATTAATCGTGTTTCATTTGGAATACAGTCTCTATTTGATGAAGATCTGAAGATCCTTGGGCTTCGTCAGCGTAAGGAGCAAAATATTCAAATTCTGGACGCTGCTTTAAATCTAGGCTTTGATACTGTGGCAGCGGACTTAATTTATTCAATTCCAAATCAATCAATTGAGCGATTTATGCGGAATGTTGAGCAATTAGTGTCTATGGGTATATCTACAATTAGTTTATATAGTATGGGACTTTCAGAAAGGCAACAAGATCTCTATTCCTTACTCCCTGGAAGAGAAACTGAAAAAGAGATGTTTACCCAGTCTATGAACTACCTGCGAAATTTTGGATATATTCAAGTAGCTCAACCTGATTTTTGTCTCCCGAACCATATTAATGCTGATACAGAGATAACTTGGAAAGCTCCGCAAGGTGAGCAAATTGCATTAGGTGCTGGCGCTTGGAGTTATTTCAATAATTTTATCTATTGTAACACACATAACAGCAAAAAATATATAGCAGATGTAATTAACCAGGGCTATTCAATTCAGCAACTACAAAAATCCACGATAGATGATCAAATGTCGAGATATATGGTTTTAGGATCACGTTGCTTTTATATTCCTGATTCTCCGTTCAAGTCATATTTTGGAATTAGTTTATTCGATGTATTTGGACAAGAAATCCGTCTTTTGAATCAGCAGGGATTGATTAATATTGAAGAAGACAGCATTAATGTGACAGACGAAGGAAGATATTATGTAGATAATATCTCAAAAACATTCTATTCATTTGCTAATCGTTGCAGATTGCAACCATATTGCTATGGCCTTGGTGAAGAATGGAGGAAATGATATGGAAAAGAACTGGCAGATTACATATCCCGAAGGCATGATTAAATATGTTGATTTCTTTCGTAATGAACTGTTTCAGTATCAAATCTATGATTCTGTAGTCCAGAAATATATCCAGAAGTATTCTAACATTGAAGTGTCAAATATGTGCGCGTTAGGGTGCGGGACAGGTCGTCATGAATGTGAATTAAGACGAATGGGTTATGATATCACTGGAATTGAGAGAAATAAGGAATCGTTCCCTGTAGTTAAGGCTGTATTTGAGCAGAATGGTGTTGAACCAATTACTATGGTCGAAGCCGACTTTTTTAATTTTGATCTTCTGAAAACAAAACTTCAACCTCAACAGTTTGACTGCATTACTCTTTTATTTGTACCATTGAGCATATCTGACACTCTAAAATTGGTAGATATTTTTGAATACTTTCTGAAACCTGGAGGGCTTTTTGTTTCCAATCAGTTTATGGGATACCCAGATGGTTTCGTTCCGAATATTTCTCTATCTGACAATGACTATGCTGAGAATCCTCTTCAGAAAGATTTGCCTTTTGCTCAAAGAGAATATTGTGTACGTTTAAACACATATAAGTATAACGAGAATATCGTTGAGTGGACAGCTGTTTATATCTTTACTGATGAAAATGGAAATGTTAAAATGGCACGAGATCATGATATCATTGATGTTTTGATCAAGGAAAACTACCAAGACCGTCTTATCCCCAATAATCCAAATATGGAGTTGTTACCAATCTATGAAGTGCATGAAATAAATGATAATGCAAACATTCCAAAGACAACAGACTGTATAGTAGCATGGAGGAAAAAGATGTGAGTTTGAGACTGTATATCGAAATATGTTCAGCATGTAATCTCCAATGTAAATATTGTTTTGAAGAAGGATATACTCCTCGTTTTATTAACGAACAAAATCTGTATGAATTCCTAACAAAATGTTCGCCAAATATTACAGATGTTGTGATTACCGGTGGAGAACCTATGTTGCACCCTTCATTTTACGAGATTTGTCAATTTATCGCAGATTTTGCCTCGGTTGTTGTAACTACAAATGGTACTCTTCTTAATGTTTCGCAAATCAAGAAATTACTTCGTGATTATCCAAGTATTAAATTACAATTTAGTTTAGATGCTGTTGAACAATCATTTGTCGATACCGTTCGTGGTCCCGGAGTCTATTCAAAAGTCATTGATGCAATTAATTCTTTGCATGAATTTCACTCTCAAATTGGCATTTCCTCAACGCTTACAAGGCAAACTCCTCAAATGATTGATAAAATTTATTCATTTGCAAAAGACAATCACATTACATGTTATTTTCCTTCGTTACTTCCTTATGGAGCACTATGTGCAAATTGGAGCGAAGTGATGCCTTCATTTGATGAATATATCAAATCAGAAAAGAAATTGGTCGAATTAATCGCAAATGATAGTGCTGGAATTATTAGTTCAAATAAAATTGATTGGATTTTAAATAGGTATAAATCCAGCTACTATCCGAATAATGGGTTGATTGATAATGAATTGATTTTAAAAATCGATTCTAGTGGAAATATCTTATGTTGCCCTGCTACTGATATTTCATATAGTTGCAGCAAAATTTCAAATATTCAATCAATTGGCTCTTTCCAAGAACTGCTTGATAATTATAGAAAATGTACTGATTGTCAATCAGTTGGAGTCCTTTCTGACTGTATTGAATGTTCTGCATCAAAGTTCTGTCGAAGTGAATTTTGTGGGAATTGTATTCATATGAAATCAAACTATTCTGAAATTAATGAGTTTCTCTGTAAAACAATTCGATATCATTTTAGCGAATTAATCGATGCTACTGAAGAGGGATGATTCTATATGATTAGCTTAAAATTATTCCAAATCATTAACTACGCTTATAATCATACAGCATTTTATAAGAGATTGTATAATGCACATTCGATTAATATCTCACAAATCAAGTCATTGGAACAGCTTCCAATTGTATATCCGCAAGATCTATTAGACTATCCATTTGATTTTAAAACTGATGAACCTATCTACAAAGTATCAATGACTTCTGGAACTCATTCGCATCCCAAGGTAATATTTCGTACAATTTCAGATTTTGAAGAAAGTGTACATAATGAATGTCTCTTTTTAACTTGGGCTGGAGTAACACAATCTGATTCAGTCTGTATAATTCAACCATTTGGGATAAATGGCTATGGAGAAATCACTTTAGAAGCCTGCAAACGTCTTGGGGTATTTGCAATTCCAATTGGTGATTTGCCGAATAGTGAGGTGATATCAGCAATAAACTATTTTTCTCCTTCAATTCTTGATATTACTCCATCAAAATTATATAATTTACTTCAATCACCTAGTATCCAAATTAACAAACTTAGATTAGCAATGGTTGCTGGAGAACCCATTGCTCCAAATTTTAAGTTTGCAATTCAGAAAAAGTATGGAATTAATATTGTGAACCAGTATGGTTCTACTGAATTTGATTGTTTAGCTGCTGAAAAGGATGGAATTGAAGGATTACAAACACTACCAAATGATTTTATTTATGAAATCATCGATGGGAATCTAACAATTACCAGCCTATATCATCAAGGTACACCATTGATTAGATATCAAATCGGAGATCATGCAGTTCTAAATGAAAACTACATTTCAATACTTGGTAGGGATTCATCCCTACCTTTGTATGATGGAATAATTCTTGAATCCTCTCAGATAAATGATGTAGTAACTCAAGGACATGGATTGTTTTGGCAATGCTTAGTGTACAACAAACAGCGAAAACCATGTGTTGATTTGAGAGTTATATGTGATTCAACAACAGAAATCAACTATATTCGTGATGAAATTATAAACAGTTTAGATTTCTGTGATTTGGTTGAATCAGAAGAAATTCAATTTTATTGTTCAAAAGTGAACACATTAATTGACAATAGCCGAAAACAGAAGCATTTCATTGATGCAAGAAAATGCACAGATGATTTAAGAATTGCGTTAATTCGAAACAATTGTTTTGAGGCTTTTTATTATAGCTTACCACCAATTACTGATCGATTTGTTAGTTCATTCATCTCTAAAATACATGATATCGATATTCAACTTTTGCTTGATTTAGCAATTTATATAATTCACTTTTGGACTACGAAAGCACAAAAAATAGGAAAAGCAATATTGGCTTTCTGCTATAAATCAAATTCAAAAGCAGTTCTATCAAAATTAACTTCATTGGCAACATCAAATGATTGGGAAATTCGTGAAGAAGCTGCAAAGGTGATATCCTGTCTAATCCTCTCAGAATTTCAATCTATGATACCATGGGTCTATGCTAATTGCAAAAATAAAAATGAAAATATTCGCAGAGCAATTTTAGTTGGTATCAAATATAGTGTGGAATACACAACTTATGAGCCTTATAGATCACTTCTTCTTGATATTATGGATAACTACTTATTTGATTTGAGCAAATATGTAAATAAA
>NZ_JAZQIJ010000113.1:0-4318 GCF_045541095.1 Methanobrevibacter sp. | reverse complement strand
AAAAGACTACAAAAATGGTACAACAAAAGAACAAACCAACTAAACGACTACATTGAAAAATTAACATACAATATAGTCAAAAAATACGACACCATAGTCTTTGAAGAAAACTACGCCAATATCAAGATTTTAATCGGAGGCGAACAAAACATGATATTTCCCCTATCGCGATTCATAAAAAGACTAAAAGACAAATTCCAACTCTACAAACCCAAAGCAAACGGCGTACAGTTCACAAAAAGCCACAATACAAGCAGAACATGCCACCATTGCGGATACATAAAACAAGAGTTAGAAGTCAAAACACGCAACTGGAAATGTCAAAAATGCGGAAAAATACTCGATAGAGACGTAAATGCCGCAATTAATATATTAAACCGCTGGTTCAACGGGGTTTGCCTGAAAAATACTTAATTAACCTATTAAGTGAAAAAAAATTCAGGAATCCCCACCCTCTTAGGGTGGGGTGGTTCAAGATTTAAAACATTTTAATGGAAAATAAAAAAATAGTATTGGTTGATGATTAAGGTTGATTATTATAATCCTTAACATTAATTAAAATTTAAAAAAATAATTAAAATAGTGCATTGGGCACTATTTTACTTTAACGGTTGTTTTTATCGTATCCTTAAGGTATGTCACTTTAACAGTATAGGTTTTACCCTTCTTAAGCTTTTTAATAACATTCTTTTTCAAAGTCTTCTTGGCAATTCCTTTCTTGTTGGTTTTAACCTTATAGGTTTTGCCGTTGAACTTGAATGTTACAGTTTTGTCTTTAACCAATTTACCATTGATTTTAAGCTTTGCTTTCAAGGTAAACTTCTTGGCAGTCTTTTTAACAGTGACTTTACTGGTTTTTAATACCTGTTTTACAGTGACTTTATTGTTATAGGTTTTGCCGTTGAATACTGTTTTGATTGTGTATTTACCAGGAGTTTGTGTTATTTTTATTCTTGCGATTCCGTTCTTGTCTGTTTTTGCTGTTATTGCATCACCGTTTAATATGAATATTACTGATTCGCCTTCAACAGCAACTTTACCATCACCGGAAACCACTTTTACAGTAAAATAGGATCCTCCTGCATAATCAACTGCAATATCCTCACAGACGACTTTACAATTCTTTGAATCCAATGTTACAGTGACATTGTTTTCATAGGATTGATTATTATAAACGGTTGTAATCACATAAGTGCCGGGAGCTTCATTTATCTCCAGTTTGGCAATACCTTCCACATCAGTTGACACATTAACAGTCTTGCCGTTAATAGTAAATCCGACAGACGCACCAGCAACAGGATGCCCATCAGCAGTCACAACTTTAACGCTGAAGGATGAGAGTGATGCGTAATCAACAGAAATGTCAGCGTTTTGTATCACTTTACTGTCGTCACTGACGGTATATGCCTTTATAGAGCAAACGGCATTTTCACTGGAAATGTTCATCCAGACACCATCATATAAGTATTGTGATGCACCTTTCACATAATGCTGCCTTGATTCTTTCAAAACAGGAACTGAGTCTGACTTGATTTTAACAGTAAAGACATCACCCTTATTAATAGGAACATATGAATCCAATTTAACTGTATGGAATCCAAGGAATGGTGCAACACCATCCTGTGTGAGTTTAAGCTCATCATTCACATAGATTTCAATAGTATACTCCGTACCAGAACCCATTAAAAAATAAGTTCCGACACCGGCAATCAAATCATCCTTTATCGCCACATAATTATTGCGGTATTCCGTTGCATTACTATATACGCTAATACTACCTAAAATATCATACTGGTAATTCATATTATACGCAACTGTATTTTCCAACAGATATGCAAATGACGGACTAACTGTTGATAAGGAAGTGTCATAATAGGAGATGTACTGATATCCATTTTCACCAGCGCCAGTACCCCAGCTGTTTTTAATAATCCATGCGCCTTTTTCCGGAGCACCTGCTATTTGCCTGTTGTCATCCCATCCAATCAGAGTAACGCCATGGTTGATTTGAGGAGTTCCATTATAATACTGCTCAATGTCACCAGAACATGCAAAATAATTAATAAACACACCACCATACTTTAAAATGGCTTCTTTTAACTGATTATTGTCTGTTGCATTTTGACGGGGAGGTACAATGACTACATCCTGGAAATGGATACTGTTAAAGGCTGCAAAAATTGGTGAGATTTTTCCAAGTTGATCATAAACATCATATTCTTCGTCGAAAACACCCAGCCAGCTTAATGCATACTCTGCAGGTACCTGTGATAAACCTCCTTCAACCATATTCTCAACTCCATACATGTAATACTTCAATGAAACATCCTGCATGTTGTTTTCTGAAAGGTCCACTTCAAGACCCAAATATCTCAATATTGCAGATTCCAATGCACCTGAAGCTCCGAATGTCCAACAGGCCCCCATAGTACCCTGGTCTTTAACGGAAGTCACCCATCCCCATTCACGTAAATCGAATCTGGATGGAAGCTCGGAAATATCAATAGTATTGTTAATCAAGGACAACTTCATTCCTTCAAAATTAACTATTGTTGCATAATTTGTGTTGTTTAGGCTTATTGAATCGTTGCCGCTATAATTGTTGGTAGCATTATCCAAAACAGCAATGTTCCCGTCAAAAACAGTGCAGACATCATCATATTTTCCATTAATGCCAGTATTTTCTTTGAATGTTATTTCATCCACGTTATAACTTGAATCGTATAAGTAAATTGCACCGCCGTACTGTGCCAAGTTTCGGGTCAAGTTTGAATTTTTCACAATAAGCATTCCCTTATCACAGAATATTGCGCCTCCAAAGGAACCTCTTTGCTCACCAGGATACCATGCACAATTGGCGTTGAATGTTGAGTTTACAACATTGACCCCAACATAGGAAGTATATATTGCTCCACCATCAAATATGGCAAGATTCTCAGTGAAATTGGAATTTGCAACATTAAGGAAACCCCCCAACTGCAATATGGCTCCACCAAAACCTGATGAACAATTTACAAAAGTTGACCTGTTAATCAGGACTTCACCAGTATTTGGATAGTTTGAGCCCATGACATCAATGTATACCGCTCCACCATTCTTGTCGGAAGTGACATTGACAAAAGTACAGTTGTCGACTAAAAGTTCATGAATTCCCTTCAACCCAATGGCTCCTGCGGTGATGAGGGACTCCAAATTAATGAATTTTGAATTCCTGACTATTATGTTTCCGGATGCCCTGATTGCAGTGCTGTAATTGGAAATGGTATCTCTAAATGTTGAATTTAAAACAGTGATCGGAGAATAATTCAGAGATTCACCAATAGACTGGATAAAACCCCATGACAATTCTTTAGAGCTACTCATCAAAGCATTTTCAACACATAACCTACCTGCCTGTACAGTTATAACACCATAAGCAGCGGAGGTTACATCCTTGAATCTATCGTTGAGACTGTAATACTCTCCATTAACAAAAACAACACCATTTTTGGCCGTGCTGTTTTCAATAATCAGGCTGTCAGTTGTTAAGGAAGCCCCTGGAAAAACAGTTATTGCACTGCCTGTAGCCGAATTTGCATTTATAAGAGTAAGGTTTTTAATGGTTACATTAGTTGCCCTGACAAAAAATATTCGTGACTGGTTATCTGCATCAATAGTATGACCATTACCGTTAATCACAAGATTATTTTTACCAATCCCAATTCCAAGATTAGGATTATCAGTTTCATTATTGAATTTGTAGTTACATTTGATATTCAATTCACCAGTCGAATTTCCAATTTCATTATTCAAATCAGTGAATGTACCTGTCGATTCGGTTTCTGTATAAATTTCTTCGTCAACGGTTTCTAAAGTATTGTCCTCATCATCAGAGACAATATCCTGTGAAACCGTGTCGTCAGCGCTGACTGCGCCCACCATAAGAATAGCCAGTATTAAACTAGCTATAAAAACATATTTAAACTTCATTTTATCCACATTTGATATCCAGTAAATGCATATTGTAATTTATACTAATGTATCATATGCTAAAAAATGTTTTATATCATTCAAACAATCCATGAAATACTCCCATTTTGTTTAAAACTTCTAAAACATGACTAAAAGTCTATCAACGAATATATAAATACATAACGATTTTGAAGAACAGGGGCAGATAAACTTATATTAATATACCTATTGATTTGACTTTAAAAACTAAAAAAAAGCAGTACCTATTAAAAAATGATTAAATGAAAAATGCAAAAAAAGAAAAAAAGTGCAGATGCAATTGCATCCACATTAGATTTAAATTAAACCGAGCTTTTTGGCGGTCTTT
>NZ_JAZQIJ010000112.1:0-2852 GCF_045541095.1 Methanobrevibacter sp. | reverse complement strand
ATATTTGATTATATTGTCTTTTATTTTAAAAATTAATTTATAGATGCTTTAAATATTAAATTACTGATTTATATATGTTTTTTAGCTATTTTAAGATGTAAGTAAGTACTTGCATTCGGAAAACCTTTTATATGCTCTTTAATATATTATATATTAGAGGAATTCGAATGAAGTTGAAAAAAGGATTTATTATATTAGCTATTTTTTTAATGTTTTTCTCCTGCATGAGTATAATCTCTGCAGCGGAAAATATGACTGTTGATGAAAGTGTGAACGTTATTGGTGAGGTTACATCACTTGAAAACGAAACAGAAGTTGTGGACGTTATTGGTGAGGTTACATCACTTGAAAACGAAACTGAAGTTGTGGACGTTATTGGTGAGGTTACATCACTTGAAAACGAAACTGAAGTTGTGGACGTTATTGGTGATTTCACATCACTTCAAAACGAAACAGTTAACAAAACCAGTGTCGCTTTGGATAAGGATTATGCATTTGATGCAGAGAGTGACGAAAAAAATACTGGAATTGTCATCGACCAGGATGATTTTGAAATTGACGGTCAGGGACACACAATCGATGGAAAAGGTCAGTCAAGAATTTTTGTTGTAAATGCAAAAAACGTTGTTTTGAAAAATATCAATTTCCTTAACGGAAAAGCTACCAACGGAGGAGCATTGCTTGTAAATGAAAATGCAGAAAACCTAAAAATATTTGACTGCAAATTCGAAAACAACTCTGCTGACATTGGAGGAGCAATTGACTGCAATGCGAAAGGCTGTGAAGTCAAAAACACACTCTTCAACAAAAATCATGCAATAGGTGCAGGAGCAGCATGCTTTAAATACTCAACCACTCTTATTGATGATGTATACACAAACAATGATGCAACCTACTGCGGTGCCATTATCTATTGCGGCAATATTAAACTTGGCGAAAAAATAAGCCTGGGAAATTCCCCTGATACCTCAAAAGGATTGATTGAAAACTGTGTATTTGACAACAACACTGCAGAATATTATGGTGTCGGATCTACAAATGCAATAGGTCAGATAAGAAACACCAATTTCACAAACAATCATGCTCAAACATGCAGTGCACTGACAATTGGAACATCATATTCTGATGGAACTTTCCAGATTTTTGGATGCAATTTCATCAACAACTCTGCTGATGATTACGGCGCAATATTTTCAAAATCCAATTCAAAAAGCATAACAATCAGTAAATGTAATTTCAACAACAACACTGCTGGCAGAGGAGCTGCAATATGTTCCATGGTGAGGGGTGTAGGCCAGATTTTTGCTTGCAATTTCAATGGAAATCATGCAAAAGAAGGTGGAGCAATATACGCTACTGCATTCAATTTAATAAACAGATGCAACTTTGATAACAACACAGCTCAAATCGGAGGAGCTATCAGTATAAACCAAAGCTATCCATTAACATTCAAAATAGGTTACAGCAGCTTTACCAACAATGCCGGAAATGACGGTGAAGCTATTCACAGTACTTCTGATGTAAGTGCATACGGAAATTCATTTGACGGTAAAGACTTAATTTTAACAAATAACTCTAAATTCCACGAGTTCCATGACAAAATGGAATGGGGAAAATACGTGAGGGAATCTACAATATAACTTTGCTAAATTCCCTTTATCCTTTTTTCAATAATTGTTGCAATATCCAACATTATATATACTATTTTTAACAAACTTTTTTTCATGTCAGAATTAAATTTAACAAAGGATTGGGATAAGGTCTTTCCCAAAAGTGAAAAAGTACATCATGAAAAAGTGACATTCCCAAACAGATATGGAATAACATTGGCTGCAGATTTATACAAACCATTGGATGCAGATGAAAAACTGCCAGCAATTGCCATTTCAGGACCTTTCGGTGCTGTAAAAGAACAGTCTTCAGGACTTTACGCTCAAAAACTGGCGGAAATGGGATTTTTAACAATTGCATTCGATCCTTCATTTACAGGTGAAAGCGCAGGAGAGCCAAGATATATGGCATCACCTGACATTAACACGGAGGATTTCCAGGCTGCAGTTGACTTTCTGGTTACAAATGATGAAGTCGACCCTGAAAGGGTAGGAATCCTTGGAATCTGCGGATGGGGAGGAATGGCCCTAAATGCCGCAAGTATAGACACCCGTATAAAGGCAACAGTCACATCCACAATGTATAACATGACACGTATCAATGCAAAGGGATACTTTGACGAGGCGGACAGTCCTGATGCAAGGTATGAAATGAAAGTAGCCCTTAACAACCAAAGAACCGAAGACTTTAAAAACGGAGAGTATGCAAGAGCAGGAGGAGTTGTAGACCCTCTTCCGGATGATGCTCCGTTCTTTGTAAAGGATTATTATGATTACTACAAAACAAAAAGGGGTTATCATGCACGTTCACTCAATTCAAATGACGGCTGGAATGCAATCGGATGCATTTCATTCATATCACAGCCAATCATCGCATACTCAGATGAAATCCGCTCTGCAGTGCTTATCATCCATGGTGAAAAGGCGCACTCATGCTATTTCTCCAAGGATGAATTTGAAAAACTGACAGGTGACAACAAGGAACTGTTAATAATTCCTGATGCGGTTCACACAGATCTCTACGATGATACGGATATCATACCGTTTGAAAAAATTAAAGAATTTTACATGAAAAATCTGTAAAATTTTTTTACTATTATTTTTTTATCAAAAATATTGCAAGAATACCATGACCTCTTAGGTCATGGATGAATTGCACAAAAAATTACTTATCAAATGCTCTCTGAAGAACTTTAAATACCAATGAAATCTAAACTAATAAATGACAAAGTTAATCAAAAC
>NZ_JAZQIJ010000111.1:0-1754 GCF_045541095.1 Methanobrevibacter sp. | reverse complement strand
ATTTGATGTTGATGAAAAAGAGTTAGATGAGTTCGACAGGCAATTTGAGTTTAAGGAAAAATTAGTTTTAGAAGGACAATTGGGTGTTTAGATGAAATATGTTATAATTAACGGATCTCCAAGAAAGAAGAATACATGGTCAGTGGTAAACAGGGCCAAACAAAATTTGGATGGTGAATTTGAAGAGATTCAACTAATAAATGAAAAGATTCCAATGTGCAACGGATGCTTTAAATGCATAATGGAAGGGGAGGAGAGATGTCCTCATTTTGATGTTGTAAATCCCATTGTTGAGAAAATGAGACGTGCTGACGGAATCATAATCGCATCTCCGGTGTATGCAATGAATGTGACTGCACTTCTAAAAAATCTATTCGACCATACGGCCTACTTCTATCACAGGCCTGAATTTTTCACAAAAAAGGCACTGGTTGTAGTTACAACAGCAGGTGCAGGTCATAAGGATGTTGCAAAATACATTGATGAAACATTAAGGCACTGGGGAGTGAATAAGGTCTATAAAATAGCTTTTGCCTGCGGAGGAAAGGATTCTCTGGATACAAAAACAATTGACAAGGCTGCCGTCAAATTTAGGGAGGATGTTGAATCCGGTAAAAGGCATTCGCCGAAACTTGGAGACATTATCTTTTTTGATGTTTGGAAAGCTATGGCGTTAAAGAAAGATGGCATTCCTGCCGATGTGAGATACTGGCGGGAGACAGGTTTCATAAATCATGATTTTTCACCTGAAGTAAAATTGGGATTGTTTAAAAAGGCATTTTCAAAATTAATGTTCAATATTCTAAAAAGAGTAATGTAAGAGTTCAAGCTCTTACTTAATTATTCGTCAGCTAACTTTTTCAAGGCATCGCCGGTTAAGTGAAACACGTTCCAGTCCTTCTGCTCCGCACCCAGGGACAGGTAAAAGTCAATGCTTGGCTTGTTCCATGAAAGGCAGGTCCACTCAAACCTTCCATAACCTCTGTCCACTACAATTCCGGCAAGCTTTTTAAGCAATGCCTTGCCGTAGCCCTTGCCTCTGTATTCAGGGTCGACAAACAAGTCTTCGAGGTGAAGATTGACATTACCTATATATGTTGAAAAACTTAAAAAGAAAAGGGCAAATCCAATCACTTTATCGTCTTCGAGAGCAAAGATGACTTCTGCTTGATGCTTTTCGAAAACCCATTTTCTGATATCATCTTCAGTTGCAATAACTTCATCCAATCTTTTTTCATAATCAGCAAGCTTTTTAATGAATTCAAGGATTAAACCAACATCATTTTCTTCAGCGTTTCTAAATGTTAATTCAGACATATAGATATTTTAGATAGTATTTATAGATATAT
This sequence comes from Methanobrevibacter sp., assembly GCF_045541095.1. GTDB lineage: Archaea > Methanobacteriota > Methanobacteria > Methanobacteriales > Methanobacteriaceae > Methanocatella. The sequence goes on along the minus strand of NZ_JAZQIJ010000111.1, from coordinate 405 downwards.
TAATATGTTTAGAAATATGAGACGTGCGGGTCAGGAACTTTCAAAAGAGGAATGTGAGGAAATACTGATTAGTCAGCCTAGAGGGATACTTGCCCTTTTAGGAGATTACGATTACCCTTACACCGTTCCGATGAACCATGTTTATGTTGACGGTAAACTCTATTTCCATGGAGCTAAAACAGGCCATAAAAATGACGCCATCAGGAATCATTCCAAATGTTCATATTGCGTTTTGAATGAAGGTGTTAAAGCAGAAAACAGCTGGTGGTACACATTCAAGAGCGTGGTGCTTTTTGGAAACATTAAAACAATTTCAGATGAGGCGAGAAAAGTTGAAATATTGACTGTTCTTGGAGATAAGTTCTTCCCGACCCATGAGGAGACTGTCGATGAGATTGACCGCCT
>NZ_JAZQIJ010000110.1:0-2908 GCF_045541095.1 Methanobrevibacter sp. | reverse complement strand
GTGAATGAAATGGAAAGAATATCAGAATTAGGAAATAATTTAAATGAAACCGTTAAAATCAATGTAGAAAAGAATAACGGCATTAAAGAAAGATTTAGTTACGAAAAATTAGTAAAATCATTAGTAATGGTAGAAACCCCATTCTTTGAATCTGATAAAATCGTTGCTACAGTAGTATCTCAACTTTACGACGGAATCAAAACCAAGGAAATCAAAAAAATAGTCTACGAATGTCTTGAAGACATCGATCCGGAAATAGCAAACAAATACCTAGCAAGTACCCAATTGAAAGTACGTACATCAAGAGACACTATCGAAGCATTTGATTTATCAAAAATCGCTAACACCCTGATTGAAGAAACCGGTGCTAGCCAAGAAACCGCATTTGAAATCGCTACCGAAACATGGAAAGAACTTAAAAAATTAAATGTAGAATACTTAACTGCACCTATGATTAGGGAAATGGTCAACACCAAATTGATCGAATACGGATTAGAAGACTTAAGGAGCCGTTACACTCGTTTAGGTATTCCAGTATATAACATTACTTCCTTAATCGAAAACGGTAACAGGGACAATGCAAATATGATTCACAACCCTGAAAGTATTCACAAACATGTAGCGGACGAAGCTTTAAAACAATACGCACTCTTAAAAATGTTACCAGCACATTTGGCAGACGCACACATGTCCGGTGACATACACATCCACGATTTAGAATTCTTTGCCGGAAGACCTCTTAACTGTCTTCAACATGATATAAGAACATTCATCAGATACGGACTTAAAGTAGACGGTACAGGTGACCACACCTCCATCGCAGGTGCACCAAACCACATGGAAACCTTAATGAACCACACTGGTGAAATCATGCTTGCAGCACAACAAAACATGTCCGGTGGACAATCAATGTCCCTCTGGAACGTATTTGTAGCACCATTTGCAAGAGGAAGAAGTTATGAAGAAATCAAACAAGCTGTACAAATGCTTATCTACAACCTGAACATGGCATACGCTGCTCGTGGATCCCAAGTACCATTTACAAGCATGGCACTGGAATTCGGTGTCCCTGACTTCTTGAAAGATGAAACCGCATACGGACCTAAAGGTAAAGTAGTAGGAACCTATGCTGATTTTGAAGATGAAACCAGATTAATCCAAAGAGCATTCACAGAAACATTACTCGACGGAGACAATGAAGGCAAACCTCATTTATTCCCTAATACAATCTACACTCTCCGTAAAGAAACAATGACAAGTGAATACGAAGACGACTTAAGATTAGTGCACGAATTATCTGCAAAATACGGTTCATCATACTTTGTTAACATGTTCCCAGAATACCGTGGAAAAATGGCAAACTATATGGGATGCAGAACCTGTCTGCAAGATACATGGACCGGTGACTGGGATCAAGACTGTTTAAGAACAGGTAACCTCGCATACGTAACCTTAAACTTCCCAAGAATCGGATACCAATCCAAAGACGAATCCCAAGTATTCGAATATCTGGATGAATACATGGACCTTGCAGTTGAAACATTAATGCTTAGAAGAGAACAAGGATTAAAATGTTTAAATGACTTCCACATCCTACCATTCCTTAAACAAAAAGTAGGAGAAGAATCATACTACAGAATTGAAAACTCAACATTGTCCTTTGGTTTTGTTGGACTTAACGAAATGTTATTATCCTTATTCGGTGAAGGAATCGAAAACCCTGAATCCAACAAATTCGGTGTAAAATGTCTCGAATACATTAATCAAAGAGCTAAAAAATTACAGGAAGAAACCGGACTCAGATGGTCTGTACTGCAAACTCCTGCAGAATCTACCGCTTACAGATTTGCAACACTTGACAAAAAACAGTTCCCAGATCAAGTTATCGTACAAGGTGACGGAAACGCAAACTACTACACCAACTCATCTCACGTACCGGTAGATACAGGATTATCATTAATCGAAAAAATCAAAATCGAAGAGCAATATCACAGCTTAACTCCTGGTGGACACATCTTCCATGCATTCATGGGAGAATCATACTCAGATCCAGATTCATTAATGAGCCTAACAAACAAAATTGCTAGAAAATCCGATATCGGATTCTGGGCTTACAGCTCAGCTTTAAGTTTCTGTTTAAAATGCAAAACCTTAATGAAAGGTTTAAACAACACTTGCCCTACTTGCGGTGAAACCGAAGATGTGGAATGGTATGACAGAATTACCGGTTACGTACAACAAGTTGGACGTGCAAAATCCGCATCCGGAGGTTGGAACCCAGGAAAACGTCAAGAATTAATTGACAGAAGAAGATTTGAAGATAACTAAGGTTATCTTCTTCACACCATTTTTTTAACACCAATACCATCAAAACCATTAAAAATGAAATCAGGCCATGACTTATTGAAATAATACTAAAATTTTTTTAAATAATAATGGAATCTAATTTTAGAAAATCAATAAAAAAAAATAGATGAACAAACCAGCCGGCTTGCATCAATATTAACAAATCACTGGATATTTTAGGATTAAAATATCATACAGGGTTAATTAGTTTAAAATCTAAATAATAGTTTAAAAAAATCCTCAAGAGATAGTTTAACAGGTTTATAAAAAGATTTTTTTCTAATCCTAGGTAAGTTATAATTATACATTTTTTCACCACCTTAAATAACTCAAAATATAGAAGTTGAGGTTCATATACCTTTGATATTTCATAAACATTTCCATGTTTAAAGTAAATATTATAAACTGCAATATTTAAAGTTTTTCGCATGTAAGCACCCACATACATTCTAAAATTATCAAAAACGGTTGTAAATTAAAAAAACAACACAAAAATAGAAATTAACAAATATTTAATTTAAAACGGATATTAAAAAAAATCTGTAAAATGCAAATATCAATT
>NZ_JAZQIJ010000109.1:0-3727 GCF_045541095.1 Methanobrevibacter sp. | reverse complement strand
AGTACCATTAGTACCAGTCCATGCAATAGCGCCCCCAATAGAATAGTTAGCAGAACAATTTATGAAATTGGAATTGTTTACAGTACCATTAGCGCCCTCCCAATAAATTGCACCACCGATTGCTTGAGAATGGCCTCCAGTAACATAACAATTAGTAAAATTACATTCAGTTACAGTACCGTTTTTTCCAGTCCAGAGAAGGGTACCTAAATTATCTTCTGAACAGTTATCAAAAGTACAGTTAGATAGAGTACCGTCGACGCCTCCCCAGTAAATTGAACCTGCTCTTTCAGAATGGGAATCTTTGAAGTTACAGTTGGAAACTTTTCCTCGGGCTCCACGCCAGTCTATAGGACCACTACCTGCCCAACCAATATCCCAGCCATGGCATTTGTCAAATGTACAGTCAGTTACGATACCGTCTGCACCCATCATTTTAATGGCTGCTCCGCCTCCTTGGCCGGAAGAGCAGTTTATGAATTTACATCCTGACATTATTCCTCCATCACTTTCCCAGTAGATTGCACCGGCAGGATCATTTGCACTTGTGTCTTCAAACTTGCAGTAGGTTACTTCGGCACCAGTACTGTTCATGTAGATGGCACCTCCAGTGTTTGCACTGCATCCATCAAACTTGCAGCTGGTTATTGTCATTCCATCGCCGTTTACGTAAACGGCACCACCTGTCCTTGCATTGGAGTTTATGAAGGTACAGTTATCTAAAGTACCTCCTTTGGCTATCCACAGGATGGAACCGCCTTCATCATCGGATTTACCGTTTACAAATACTATGTCTTTGAGCACCACATTTGAACTGTGGATGTTGAAAATCCTTGCGAGATTATATGCTTCGAACTTGTGTCCGTTACCGTGTATTGTTACATTATAACCGATATCAATACCGTATTTATCTACAAGAGTCCTATTTACTCCCATTTCGTCTACGTAATATTCAGGTCCAATATAAATATAATCGTGATTGAGATAAATCTCACTTTCAGGATACCATATAAATTGACGGGCCAGGGTACCGAATGAGAATGTGCCGTTTCCATCAGCACTTATTACATCCTCATCATCAGCACCCAGAACATCATCATTTATTTCATCATCGATTTCTACAGCATCATCTATTTCTGCAATATCTGCTGTAGCGTTTTCATCTGCACTTACGGCAGAAACCGTTAAAATGGCCAGTAACAGTAATGTCACCAGCATCAGCTTTTTAAATCTCATTTAAATAACCTCATTTAAAAAAATAATATAAAGGGAATTTAATCCCTTATTTGATTACAATTTTAAAAGTAACAGTCTTGTAGGCGGATGCCTTGTAGTTGGCATTTCCTGCCGCTTTGATTTTAACTTTAACTTTATATGTTCCTTTCTTAAGGCCTTTTGCAACAGTTACTTTACCGGTTTTTTTGTTGATGGTAATTTTCTTGTTGCCGCTTGCTTTGGCATATGTTAATGTACCTTGTCCTTTTTTAGTGAATGTAATCACTTTGGAAACAGCTAGTGTTTGTGCTTTCTTTTTGACTGCAGAGAATTTAACATTAACTGTTTTTGCTTTTACAGCTAAAGGATTTGCGGCCTTGTTAATCTTAAATGTTGCTTTGGTAGTTCCGTTGTATGCTCCGATTCCAGTAACTGTAACAGTGTATGTTCCAACGTTTTTAGGAGAAGCGGCAGACCAGTCAAGAGTGTAGTCAACGCCTTCTTTTAAAACAGCACCATTTGTTAAAGTGACTGTTGGCTTTTGAACTTTGCCGTTGTATGTGAAAGCTGTTTTGGTCAGTACCACATTTACATTTGAAATGTCAGTCTGTTTTGGAACGCTTTCATTGGTCACGGTTATTGTGAATGAATTTGAGTAGAAAAGATTGCTTTCATCCAAACCGTCAAATGATACTCCAATAACATGTTTACCTAATGTGAGATTTGAAAATGTGTATTGGACAGTACCATTTTTTAGAGAATAATATTTGATTGGAGTAGCATCACAGATAAAGTCAATTCCACCTGCTTTAGGACCAGTTACTGTTAGGGTGACTGAGTCGCCTACGCCGATCATACTAGCAGAGATGCTTGATGTGAACTGGTTGGAGTTTTCACTGGCCATGATTCCAATCATTCCTGCATCGCTTATGCCGTCTATGGTATAATTCATGTAGAATACATTGTCTCCCGCAGTTTTTAATGCAGGCAATGGAACAACGGTTGAAGCACCATTGATGGAATATGTTCCAATCAGAGTGCCTGGGGAGTATGTTTCGTTTGACTCGTTATAAACTGTATTGTACAATTTTGCACTACCTTTTGATTTGTATGTGGCTTTGAATACAATGCATGATGATTCGCCGACAGCCAGTTCATAAGGAGCTATGAAATATGGTTCAAAGATAAATTGAGTGTCTGATGATTCAGTGATATTGTTATATGTTAGCTTTACAGTGTGGTTTCCCAGATAATCTCCAATGTCAAATCCTTTCAAATCATTGTCTTTAATGAAGAGATAATCCTGTGTTCCTGTGAGTTCTTTGTTATAAAACTCCTTACCGTCAATGGAAAGTGTTACTGTACCTGTCACATTGTTCTTGTCACTGATATAAGCAAGATATACAAGGTAAGAACTGAAATCAACTTTATTCGGCAAGTCTATATATAAATCTGAACCGCCTGATGATGATTCTATATCATAGTCCAAATCGAACTCGACAATCTCAAATATTTTTCCGGAGGTAGTGTTGAATTCAAATGATAAATCATATATTCCTTTTTCATCATAAAAACTTAAATCTGAATCATATACTGAAATTTCTCCTCCTTTAGAAACGTACTTATTATATTCCATAATTCCGTCAACATAAACAAGGAGGTTTCCATCATACGGACAGTCGTCAATCTCGAAGATTTCAGTATCAGTCACGGCGATATGGTCTGAATATGATTTATGGCCATAAAATGTGTCAACATCATAATTCAATTCAAACTCGCTAATTGTGAATGCTTTTCCATATGTGGTGTTGAATTTGACAAGAATGTTGTATTCTCCATTTACACCATAAAAACTTAAATCTGAATCCATGATTGTAACATCCTGACCGGCAGAAACGGATTTGGAATAGTCCTTATTGCCGTTTACAAAAACGACTATGCTTCCATCGGCAGGGCATCCTTCAACTTCAAAAATTTCATCATCAACCTGGTAAGTAGAGATTGAATGGGTTATTTTTCCGTTGAAATCACTTTGAGAAACAGTTCCGGTCACATCAATTGTTCCTGAAGCAAGATATATTTCATCATTATCAGTTGTGACAAAAGTAACATTGATAAAGTATGACCCGGCTGAAGATATTTGTAAATCATCCAAAGTAAGCTGAGGTTCATCGAAGTATTCAGGGTCAAAGCCTAATATATAACTGGTATAATTTGTATGTACTCTAATTTGACCGTCAGCATCACTTGGTACATTAAAAGTGACTGCAGGGTATTCATCAGCCAAATCCATTGATTCATTTATTTTAACATTAAAATCGCTTGCATCGTATGACAACACATCATCTGCATCATCATCTGCAATATTTTTCTCGGAAGGATTTAAAGCCAAATCCTCCTGAGCATCTTCAACTGCCAGTGTGTCATCTTGAGATGCATCTGCAATATCAGAAATGTCCTCAGATGCGCTGACAGCACCTATTGTCAAGATAGCCAGTAACAGAAGTGTCAC
>NZ_JAZQIJ010000108.1:0-3955 GCF_045541095.1 Methanobrevibacter sp. | reverse complement strand
GGTTATTTTCTTTTTTTAATTTTCACCATTATTGAATCAAATATATGTTTTTTTGATTTGCCTGATATTTCATTTTCCTGAAAATTAAGTCAATATGTAATTATTTTTTAAACAATTATTTTAATTATTTTTTCACTTTTTTTGAATTTTGCCTCTATTTACTATAAATTTTTTTATATTTGTTTAAAATAAAATATAATATGTTATACTAAATATGGTGGGGATAATTTGAAATTCAATAGACTATCTATAATTTTATTATTCGTGTTTATCCTTTCTATTTCTGCAGTCTGTGCTCAGGACGCAAATCAAAGCGATGAGCTGACAAGCAATACAGATGAAAGTTTTATCGGATTCCAATTCGGCAGTTAAGACATTTACAGATTTGGAAAAGGATATTTCAAGTGGGGAAAATGAATTTAATATCACAGGTGATTATAAATTTGACAGCCAATATGATAAAAACTATACAAAAGGAATAAAGATAACAGGTAAAAATATTGTAATAAACGGAAACGGACATGCAATCGATTCAAACAGTAAAGCATATGTCTTTGATATTAAAAACTCAAATATTATTATAAACAATCTTGTTTTTAGAAATTCCAATGATTCCGCAATATTGGTTCAAAATTCAAATTTAACTACCAACAATTGCGTTTTTGAAAATAATGTGGCAAGTATGGGTGCTGCAATTAATGCAAATCAGGTTAATTATACAAGTTCAAATGACAAGTTCCTGAACAATTATGCAAATGAGGGGGCATCATTGCTTGTCTATGGAGATAGTAATTTGAAATTGGGGAATGCTTCATTTGCCTCAAACAGGGAATTGTATTGGGGTTTGATTTATGTACGGGATTCTCAGATGACTATTTTAAATACCAAATTTGAAAACATCACTTCAAAATATACTCCTGCAATCTATGCTAGGGGAAGCAAAGGCCAAATCAAAAACTGCAATTTCACAAATCTGGCCGCAAGCATTACTGCAGGTGCAATTGGAATCAAAGAGTTTTCAAAACCGATTACAATTGAAAACTGTAACTTCATAAATGTTTCATCCCGTAAAAATGCAGGTGCTCTTTTCGTGGATACCCTTGCAGATGAAATGTTCATGAATGGAAAAGTGCTCGTCAACAATTCACAGTTTATCAACTGTTCATCAGAGTTTGGTGGGGCAATCGTTTATCTTGCGGGTTCATTGACCGTTGATAACTCAAATTTCACATCCAACAGTGCGGTATATGATGGGGGAGCAATCTATTCATCCCATACTCGAGTTAATATTCTAAACTCAAATTTCATTTCAAATCATGCTTTGACAGAGGGTTTTTCCAACGGTGGTGCATTCTACTTTGATTATGGAACATTAACTCTAAATTCAACACGAATTGAAAACAATACTGCTGGTGAAGCCGCATCAATTTATGCTTATGATGCAACATTGAATCTAAACAACAACTACTTCTCCAATCTGTCTTCTAATGCTTCAAGCATCTATGCGGTATTTCTAAAAAAGATTAATGAAAAGGGGAACAATTATAACGATGATACCAGGTCATTGGCAAACAAAAACTTCGAAACAAACGTTGAAGGAAGCCAGATGTCATTTAAAATATTGGAAAATACTATTCACTTTGACACATTGCCTTCCAGATTCGATTTGAGGGATTACAATTTCACCGCACCTGTAATGAATCAGGGTTCAATGGGTGCATGCTGGGCATTCGGCGCAGTTGAAGCCTTGCAGTCCGCATTAATCAGATATGCAAATGTCACATATAATTTTTCAGTCAACAATCTGCAGAATTCACTTCTGGAGTATTCCAAATATGGTGTGATTGAAACAACAGAAGGAGGTAGTGATCTTTACATTCCGGCTACTTACCTGATAAGCTGGTTAGGTATTTCTCCTACTGAATATGATGAATATGATGAGCTTGGAAAAATATCTCCTTTGATTTTTACTGATGATGATGTGCATATAGTTGATTTTGTCCAAATTCCAAAAAGAAAAAATGTGACAGATAATAATCCGATTAAGGAAACTATTTTAAAATACGGTGGTGTAGAGGCATCTTATTTTGCAAGTCAATTTCCTTTATTCTATAATAAAACTTCACACGCATATTATTATAACGTCCCACACAACCCTTCCCACAGTATATGTATCGTTGGATGGGATGATAACTTTTCCAAAAACAATTTCGCAATGCCTGCCCCTGGTGATGGTGCATTCATTGTCCAAAACAGCTGGGGAACAGAATGGGGAGAAAACGGTTTCTTCTACGTTTCATATTATGACCCGACCTTTGCAACATACTATGATCCTGTTGCTTATGTGATAAAAAACAATGTCACATACGATATGAACTATCAGCATGAAATTTCAGGGCTCATCAATATTTTTAAGGAACAGCTTTATTATAAAAATGTCTATGTCGCTGAAAAGGACGGCCTTATTTCTGCTGTAGGAACATTTTTCAACAAGACTGGTTTAAATTATGAGTTTCATATTGATGTCAATGGAGTAACTGTTTATTCCCAAAAAGGCAAATCTGAGTTTAGAGGATTTTCAACAATTCAATTGGATAATCCGATTCAGATTAATAAAGGCGACAAATTTGAGGTAACATTTTTAAATTATCCTCCAGTTATGACCGTAAGCAGGCTTCACATTCCTGCAAACGTTTCATTTTTGGGTGACGGCAAGGATTGGCTTGACTTACTCAAACATGATGCTACTGCTATTTTAAAAGTTTACACAGTTGCTGATTTGGGTGTTGCAACTAATCAGGTTAAATACTATGGTGATAAAACTCCATTCACAGCCAATGTCGGTGCAGGCGTTCAAGTGACTTTTGATGTCAATGGTTTTAAGCATAAAACAGTTGGTGATGAAAATGGTGTTGCAAAACTTCCTGTTAATTTGAATCCGGGCAAGTATAAAATAATAGTCAATTACAACGACACAGCCATAATCACTTCAGTTGTTGTTAAAGATACAATTGTCGCTTCCAATGTCAAAAGGGCAGTTTATAGTAGTTATAACTATAAAATCAAGCTATTGGATTCTAAAGGATCATTGCTTAAAAACACCACTGTAAAGGTTGCAATCAATGGAAAAACAGGTACTTATAAGACTGATTCAAGCGGATACATAACCCTTAAATTTACTAAATTATCTTCTAAAAAGACAATAACAATCACAAATCCTAAAACCGGACAGGTGTCTAAAAAGACAATCACTATCATGTCTAGGTTTGTCGGAACCAAAAATGTCAAGATGTATTATTTCGATGGAACCAGATACACATTCATTGTAATGGGTAATGACTTAGAAACTCCATTGAAAAACAAATATGTATCTATAAAAATTGATAAAAAGACTTATAAAGTCAAAACCAATTCCAAAGGCTTAATTTCTTTTAAGATTCCAAAAACAGTAACTCCAGGCACTCACAAGATTACTGTGAAATACGGTGGTGAAGCTGAAGTTAATAAGCTCACTGTCAAACAGGTCGTAAAGGCTAAAAAGACTGTGACTGTTAAAAGGTCTTCCAAATTGGTATATAAAGTAACCTTGAAGAACAAAAAAGTCCTCAAAAACAAGAAAGTCACTCTCAAACTCAATGGTAAAAAGTATACTGCAAAAACCAACAAAAAATGCGTAGCTAAATTCACCATTAAAAAGAGTGCAATTAAAAAGCTCAAAGCGGGTAAAAAATATACTATGAAGGTAATTTATCTTAAAGATACTTTAAAGAGAACTTTAAAAGTTAAACGTTAGGGATTTGTTTCTCTAACTATATTTTTTTAATCATGATTAAATTTAGGTGTGCCTAAAAAATGGATAAGTTTATATACTATTTCATATAGAATTTAATTTAAGTAAAAAAAATTAGGTTTACCTAAAAATCTAATTTTGATTACTTTTGTATTTGGTTTAAAC
>NZ_JAZQIJ010000107.1:0-2444 GCF_045541095.1 Methanobrevibacter sp. | reverse complement strand
CAAAATATCTCTCCAACTCCTTGGCTCACAGAACGACATGGCTACGATCCGACTTCATCCCATAGGTTCCTCCTCCTTTTTTTTTAGTATGTTGCGTTTCCGGTTTGGTATAAACTGGAACCGTCTGTTTTGTTTTTTAATTCTGAATAAGCGTAAGACATGGCGTCGATAATATCGTCATGTGTTCCGAGTGGGAATGATTTTAACTGTTCAATTAATGCTCCTCTCATTTCATCATTGGTGATTGCTATGTGGATTTTGCCGTCATTGATTGCATCTTTGAATGGTGTTGCACGGTCTACTTTACTGCCGATAGATTCTGACTGTTGTGTGATATATCCATCCAGATAATCGTCATATTCATCGTATAGGAATTTCGCTGCACCGCCTTTGGTTCCGGTTTCTATCAGGATTCTTATGTTGGCAGTATCCTTGACTGCGGTTTCTTTCAGTTTCTTTTTCAAGTCATCTCCGAATTGTCCGTAGACTAAATCATTTATAACAAAATAGTTATCGTTTATTTTGTGCATCAGTATTCCTGCGGTGCTGTCATTTTTGTCTCCGTCATCTGGACTGTATGCTAAATCCCAGCTTCTAACGGTTGCGATTGTGTAGTGGGTTTTATGGTCAAATATATCATCAAAGTAAATGTTGTCTAAATTAAAAAAGTCTCCGGTTTCGTCTAATGGTTTTTGTTGGTAAATGCTACTGAATAGTCGTTCGCCCATTTCTTTTAATTGTTGTTTTAGGAAGTTAACAGTATACCTTGCAGACCATAAACTTTCACCATCCGATTTGATTGCAGAGAATTCAAGGAATTCATAAGTGTCTGATTGGTTTTCTTTTAAATAACCTTGTAAATCATTTGTATGCCACCGAGTGTGGCAGATAATAAGTTTACTGTCCGGTTCTCTACGTTGAACGATTTTAGTTTTAAATAATTCAATTTTCTTTTTTAATAAAGTAGGAGTTATATCTTCAAATCCTTTATAAGGGTCATCGATTATTAGATAATCTGCATCATGTCCTGTAATACTCCCATTAACTCCCACTAAACGGATACTGCCTTTATAATTATGACCATTCTCATCTGCTAGTTTAATATGAGTGCTGGAATGTTTATCATCAGATAAATAAATCCCTGTAAGCATACTGAAATCATCAATGAATTCACGTAATCTTAAACCAAAAGTTTCACTTAAACTTGATTCAGCATTAACAATTAATATCCGTAAGTTAGGATTATTCCAGATTAACCATAATGGGAAAGCTAGCGTTACCATACTAGACTTACTATGACGGGGAGGCATTGCCACACATAAGTTGCGGATTTCACCATGAGTTAATGATTCCAGTTTATCTGCTAATATCCGAATATGTGGAGCATCAGTGAAATCAGGATAATCCAAACCAATTATTTTTTTATAAAAACAGTACAAATTTTTACTAATATTTTCATATGTACTGTCCGGAATATTACTAAACATTTTTTAGATCCTATTGGACATTATTTTCATTTAGGAATTTTCGTAGTCTAGGGTTTAATTCTATTTCACCAGCATGCTCTAGTTTCTGTGAGCTGTTAATAGTTCCAGGTTGCTCGTAGTTACGCATGATTACTTTTTGTAAGGTGTCGATTCCTATTCGGTTGATTGTATCCCATGCTTTATCAAAGCTTAATTCTTCTGGGAGGGTTTTAGTTTTGGGTATGATTCCGATTTTCATTGCAGCTATTTCGATTTGTGCGTATTTGATGTTTAATGCTATTTTTACGTTTTTATTGTCATCGTATCTGTGCTGCTGGTAGTCCTCTTCCATTTCTTGTTGCCTGATTTTTTGTTCGTAGGCTTTTTTATCGGATAGGACTTTATCGTATTGGTAATTGGATTTATGGTTTTCAATTGTGGATATTCCTACATTGAAGTGGTCTGCTATTTCTTGATTGGTTACATTACCGTTTTTTTCAAAGTAGTAATCACGGTATTTTTTAGAACCATTTTCAACTCGCCCATCTTTGCCTTTTAGTGGGTGGTTCCAATAGCATTCATCAGTCATTGAAATCACATAGTCACCATCATTTTTTTTTTACATGTTTTTACTTTTTTTTACATGTTTTTACATAATTTTTAGTTTATCTTTATTGCTTTTTGTCCTGTGAATGTTTCCCAACGGTTGATTATCACTTGACAGTATTCAGGTGATAATTCCATTAATCTTGCTTTGCGGTTTAATTGTTCACATGCAATTAATGTTGTTCCTGAACCTCCAAAACAATCTATAACAACATCTCCTTGATTTGTCATTGATTTAATGTATTCAGCAGGTAGTTGTACTGGAAATGTTGCAGGGTGTGAATGTCTTATTTTACCAACTTCATATAATTGTTGGATTACAGTTCCCATTTTCTTATATGGATTACTTGTATCCCCTATTCCAGTCATATA
>NZ_JAZQIJ010000106.1:0-7480 GCF_045541095.1 Methanobrevibacter sp. | reverse complement strand
TATCCTAGGCTATCTCCCTCGTCCCATGGGTTCAGACAAAAATGTTAATGTTTTGCTTTTTTAAACTTGGTTATCGTTGAAAAAAGTTTTGATTAACTTTGTCATTTATTAGTTTAGATTTCATTGGTATTTAAAGTTCTTAAGAGAGCATTTGATAAGTATTTTTTTGTGCAATTCATCCATGACCTAAAAGGTCATGGTATTCTTGCAATATTTTTAATAAATATTAAATTTAAATAACAATTTTACGCATTGACTTTTTTTTAATAGCTAAATGCTTTTTTTCCATTTTCAAATAAGCAAAATTTATATAATTTCTAGCTTAAAGTTTAGTTTAGAAGTAAAAACATTCTAAATTATTTAGAGATAAATTTTGTTTTGAAATAATTTTTAAATTTAATGAGTAAGATTAAAATGTTTGAGATTAAAGCTAAGGATAATATGGGTAGAGTAGGAGTTTTAAAAACCAAGCATGGTGATGTAAAAACTCCTGCATTGATGCCGGTGATTCATCCGAGAAAACAATCCGTTGATGTTTCAAAGTACGGTGCCGACATTGTGATTACCAATGCCTACCTGATTTACAAGGATGAGGAGTTAAAAAAGCAGGCCGTTGAAAAGGGATTGCATGAACTGATTAACTTTGACGGCCCTATCATGACTGATTCCGGTTCATTTCAGCTGTCAGTCTATGGTGACGTTGAGATAACAAACAAGGAAGTAATTGAATTTCAGGAACTCATCAAAACAGATATCGGAACAAGCCTCGACATTCCTACAGCGCCTTTTGTTGAAAGGGAAAAGGCTGAAGCCGATTTGAAAATCACTTTGGAGCGTGCAAAAGAGGCAGTCGAATACAAAAAAGAGCACAACATCGAAATGCTTTTGAATTCAGTTGTTCAGGGCTCAACATTCCTTGACTTGAGGCGTGAATGTGCAAAGGAACTCTCAAAACTGGATGCTGATTTGTATCCTATCGGTGCGGTTGTCCCTCTGATGGAGTCATATAAGTATAAGGATCTCGTTGATGTCGTTATGAACTCAATGAAAGAGCTTTCAGACACTGTTCCTCGCCACCTCATGGGTGCAGGACATCCTATGATATTTGCACTGTGCGTTGCTATGGGATGTGACCTGTTTGATTCAGCGGCATACATTTTATATGCCGAAGACGACAGGCTACTTTCAACAAGGGGAACATTCAAGCTTGAAAACCTTCAGGAAATGCCATGTTCATGTGAAGTGTGCAGCAAATACACTCCTGATGACTTGAGGGCAATGCCTAAAGAGGAAAGAGTGCAGCTTATAGCTCAGCATAACCTTCACGTTTCATTTGCAGAGTTAAGGTTAATCAGGCAGGCCATCTATGAAGGCAGTCTCATGGAGCTTGTTGAGGAACGTTGCAGAGCACATCCTGCACTTCTTGATGCTGTTAGACATTTGGGCAACTATTCAGATGATTTGGAAAAATATGACCCTAGAAGCAAAAAGTCAGCATTCTTCTACACAGGTCCAGAATCACTGTGCAGAAGTGAGGTTTTAAGGCATATGCAGAAACTCAGGGAAATGCCTAAAAAGCGTGACTTGATTATTCTTCCTCCTTCAAGAAAACCGTATTCCAAGTTCATATCTGGAAAGCTTGGAGAGTTTTACATTTATGGTGCGGAACAGGAACTCGACCTTGAGAATACTGATTTCATGGTCCTTGATATTCCGTTTGGTCTGATTCCTTTAGAAATCGATGAAGTCTATCCGTTAAGTCAAAATGCCGCTCCTAAAATACGTGATGTTGACAGCATTGAATTTATTGAGGATTTCATTAATGAATTCATCGAATACTATGATCAGGTTCTTATACATTCAAAAATAATCAAGGATTTGGATGTTGGCCTTTACAACAAATGCATTTCATCAGATGAGATAAGATATCACAAGGATGATATCAAAAAGGTCAAGGCAATTGCAGACTATCAGTTCGGATACGGTGCAGGAGAAGCACTGTTCACAGGCAATATCAACATAGAAAAAAGTAAGAAAACAGGTAAAATCAGACACATCTATGACGGTAAAGTATTAATTGTGAATATGAGGGCATCAGATTCCTATCTGATTTTATCAAAAGAGGGCGCAAAAAGGCTTCACAATGCTATGCCTTATCCTCAAAACAGGGTTGTGGTCAACAAGGATTCAGAACCGTTTGCACTTGACGGTAAAAGTGTCTTCTGCAAGTTTGTCCTAGACTGTGATGAAAACATAAGGGCAAAAGATGAAGTTCTCATTGTCAATGAAGAAGATAAACTGCTTGCCTATGGAAAAGCGCTATTGGGAGCATGTGAAATAGAACAGTTCCAGACAGGTCAAGCGATAAAAACACGTAAAGGAATGAAAAAGTGATACTATGAGTGATAACGATAAGGTAAATACAGGTCATCATATTGAAGATAAGGAACTTATTAAAAATGCAAGAAAACCTGTCGGCGAGCTGGGCCATCAGATTTTAGACAGGATGAACAAATCCCATGAAAGCATGGCGCAGTGGGGTGTAAGCCACTTTGAAATACGGGAGGACAGCAAAATTCTTGACATCGGTTGCGGTGGTGGAAGAAACATTGAACGCTTTGCCGCACAGATTTCAGATAACGGCCGTGTTGTCGGAATTGACTATTCAGAAGTGAGTGTTGAGAAGTCCACCAAACTGAATCAGGAAGCTATTGAGCGTGGAATTGTTAATGTTTTGCAGGGTTCCGTTTCAGACATGCCTTTTTATGATGAGACCTTTGATATCGTAACAGGCTTTGAAACAATCTATTTCTGGCCGGATTTCATAAACGATTTAAAGGAAGTCAATCGTGTCTTGAAACATGACGGTCTGGTATTTTTCTGCAATGAAGCAGTTTACCGTGAAGGTGAAATGGAAAAATATGATGATCTTGTAGAACTTCTGGATATGAAAATCTATTCTGAAGATGTATTGAAGGAATCTCTTGAAAAAACAGGTTTCAAGGATTTTAAAGCTTATGTAAATGATGAAAATGATTGGATTTGCGTAACTGCTCGTAAAGTCTGATTTAATCATGATTGTGAGTGACTTTTAGTTACTCATTTTAAAATTTTTAAGATTTTTACAAAAATATGCAAACATTTATATATCATTAAAACATAAGTTTATTTGTTGTTAGTTTTCATGCGGTGTTAGTCCAGCCTGGTTAAGACTCTAGCCTGCCACGTTAGAGACCCGGGTTCAAATCCCGGACGCCGCATTTTTTATAATTATTATGCAGTTGTGGTATAGTCTGGTTATTACTTGGGCCTTCCAAGCCTACAACCCGGGTTCGAATCCCGGCAACTGCATCTTTATTAAAATCTTATTTTAAAGTTCTTATTTTGTTTAAAAATCCTATTTTTGTAGTTAGTTTTATATAATAATAAATATATAATATTAATAATTAAATTAATTTTTAATGTCTTTTAAGATTATTATTTAAGGTGATTTAATGGTAGGAATAGTAGGATATGGTGCGCATGTACCATCTTATAGAATTAAAGTGGAAGAAATCGCTAAGGTATGGGGTGATGACCCTGTAGCTTTATCAAATGGATTGGTAGTTAATGAAAAATCCGTTCCTTCCGCTGATGAAGACACTGCTACTATTGCAGTAACCGCTGCTAGATACGCTCTAGCAAGAGCTCAAATTGATCCAAGTAAAATCGGAGCCGTTTATGTAGGTTCCGAATCACATCCTTATGCAGTAAAACCAACAGCATCCATTGTTGCTGAAGCGGTATGTGCAACTCCAAAGATGACTGCAGCAGATTTGGAATTTGCATGTAAGGCAGGTACTGCAGGTATCCAAATGACTATGGGTCTTGTTGAATCTGGAATGATTGAATACGGATTGGCTATTGGTGCCGATACCTCTCAGGGTGCTCCTGGAGATGCATTGGAATACACTGCATCCGCAGGTGGTGCGGCTTATGTCATAGGAAAGGAAAATACAATAGCTGACATTGAACACACCTGCAGTTTCACAACAGATACTCCTGATTTCTACAGAAGGGAAGGTCAGGACTATCCTTCACACGGTGGACGTTTCACAGGTGAACCTGCATACTTCAAGCACGTATTAAGTGCGGCAAAAATGCTGTTTGAAGAAACTGACAGTAAACCTGAAGATTATGATTATGCTTGTTTCCACCAGCCAAACGGTAAATTCTACTTAAGGGCAGGTAAAAAATTAGGATTCACTTCAGATCAAATCAAACAAGGTCTTTTAACTCCTAATATTGGAAACACTTATTCCGGTGCTGTACCATTGGCTTTATCCAACATTTTGGATGTTGCAGAACCAGGCGATAAAATCTTTGTTGTCTCTTACGGTTCAGGTGCTGGAAGTGACGGATTTGTAATAACCGTTAAAGATGAGATTGTTGAAAGAAGAGAATTAGCTCCAAAAACACAGGATATCATTGACAATAAGATATATGTCGATTATGCTGTTTATGCTAAATTCAAAGGCAAAATTAAAATGTAAGGGGGCTTAGATATGAGAGATGTTGCGATTATAGGAGTTTCACAAACCAAATTTGGTGAATTATGGGATTCATCTTTTAGAGATTTAATTGCCGAAGCTGGTGTAAAAGCCATTAATGATGCTGAAATTGACGGTGCAGATATTGAAGCACTATTTGTTGGAAATATGTCTTCCGGATTATTTGTAGAGCAAGAACACATTGCTGCCCTTATTTCCGACCATGTAGGTCTTAATCCGATACCTGCAACAAGAGTTGAAGCTGCTTGTGCATCAGGTGGATTGGCTTTAAGGCAAGGAATCATGGCTGTTGCATCAGGTTTTCATGATGTGGTAATTTCTGCAGGTGTAGAAAAGATGACTGATGTAGTAGATGCCACTCCGGCAATTGCCACTGCATCCGATCAGGAATGGGAAGCACAGCAAGGAGCTACATTCCCGTCATTATATGCAATGATTGCTAAAAGACATATGTATGAATACGGAACTACCCGTGAACAGTTGGCACAGTTTTCAGTTGTAAACCACAAGAATGCATCCAAAAACCCAAATGCACAGTTCCCATTCGAAACAAGTGTCGATAAGGTTATCAACTCCACAATGGTTGCAGATCCATTGACACTTCTTGACTGCTCTCCTGTAAGTGACGGTGCAGCAGCAATTGTAATGGTGCCTGCTGAAGATGCTAAAAAATACACTGATACTCCAATTTATGTTAAAGCTTCCGCACAAGCTTCTGGAACATTGACTTTACATGATAGAAAAGACATAACTACTATTGAATCTACCAAAGTAGCTTCCAGAAAAGCTTATGAAATGGCAGGAGTAACAACCAAAGACATTGATGTTACTGAAGTTCATGACTGTTTCTCAATCAACGGACTTCTAGCAGTAGAGGACCTTGGATTTGCCGAAAAAGGTAAAGGTGGAATAGCTATCGAAGAAGGTCAAACAGAAATTGATGGTGATTTCCCAATCAACTCCTCAGGAGGTCTTAAAGCACGTGGACACCCATTAGGTGCTACTGGTATTGCTCAAGCTGCTGAAATCGTATGGCAACTCAGAGGAGAAGCTGGCGGACGTCAAGTAGAAGGTGCAGAACTCGGTATGACTCACAATATCGGTGGTACCGGAGGAACTGCAGTAGTACACATTTTCGGAAGAGATTTATAAAATCTCTTTTACATTTTCTTTTTTTTATGATAATTAATACCGGTTCAAGAACGGATATTCCCGCTTTTTTTCACAAATGGTTCCTGAACAGAGTTGATGAAGGTTTTGTCTGCAGTAAGAATCCTTATAATAATGATATCTATAAATATCCTATTCGTCCTGATGTTGTGGACTGCATGTGCTTCTGCTCTAAAAACCCTAAAATGCTGGTCAAAAAGATTGATAAATTATCTGAGTATAACCAGTTCTGGTTCATGACGATAAATGCATACGGCAAGGATGTTGAAGTCAATGTTCCCGATTATAAAAGGGTTATAAAGACATTTAAAAGATTGTCCAATTATGTCGGTCCGAATGCTCTGGAGTGGAGATATGATCCGATTTTCGTCACTGAAAAGTATAATTTGGACTTTCACATTGAAAAATTTGCAGAAATATCATCCGAGCTTTCAGAATATACTAATTTCTGCACAATAAGTTTCATTGATTTGTATAAGAAGGTTGTAAGAAATTTTCCTAAGGCCAGAGAAGTTGAAGTTGAAGAACAGCTTATTATAGGTGAAAATTTCTCAAAAATTGCTCATGATTTTGATATTCAAATAAAGACATGTCTTGAGGGGACTTTGCTTGACCAGTTTGGTTGTGATTCATCTGGATGCATGACTCAAAAAGTGATTGAACGGGCTATTGGAAATAATTTAAAATTGCCTAAAGGAAAATACCGCAACCGTGAATGTGATTGCATATTTGGAAGGGATATTGGAGCATATAATACATGCTTACATGGATGTAGATATTGCTACGCCAACAGTAACATGAAGCTGGTTAAAAGAAATCAGAAGTTGCATAATCCTGATTCACCATTGCTGCTTGGGGAAGTTAAAGAAAGCGATGTTGTAAAGGAAATTTCAGAACCTAGCTATATTGAAACCCGCGAAAAAGTTCTACCACTTAAGCGTACTTTTCAATCAACTTTGTTATAAAATTTTATTTGATGATTGTCAAATAATTATTTAAATAATTTATTCAGTATTACATTAATTAGAAATAATTTTGGACTGTATATATTGAATTTATAGTAAATTAAACTTTAATTCAAAAAATCATTAATAATAATGTTGATGTCCCTCCAAAAATTATTGGTTCTACATTAATTGTAAATTTATTAACTAACTAAAAGTAGGTAATCGGATTTTCGATTACTTACCAATTTTCCGTGGACAATTTATAAAATTATTAACTGAATTGATTATATTAATAAATTAATAACTTTCATACTTGTTGATAATTTTAATATCATACTTAAAATCAAATGGGCGAAATTTAGTTGCAAGGTCATTTGTTCTAAAATAATCCCAAGAGGTTTCATCGGAAGTTAAAAATTTTAAATGAAACGGATCAATGTATTCGGTTAAATTGGATGGAGTCACTTATTGTGAGCTTCCAGATGTAGCTATTGTCAATAATGTCAGATTCGTATGGGAGGACAACAAACTCTACATGGAATGGGACGGTTGTGATGATAATGAAAAAGTATATTTTATATAAAAGAAATAATAAAATATATAATAAAAAATATAATATCATTAGTGAGGTTTGATTATGACTATAAGGAAGCTTGTCGGAACTTTGGAAAACAAAGGCCCATACATTGACCAGGCAACAGGCCACTGGTTCTACTGGAACGGCACCAAGTATGTGGACTCAGGCTATCCCTATGCAGTCAAGCCCATTATAGAATTCAAAATCGAAAATGGAATCTTATACTATTCAATTAC
>NZ_JAZQIJ010000105.1:0-2518 GCF_045541095.1 Methanobrevibacter sp. | reverse complement strand
TATTGCAAATCCCCTCGTATACGACCTTGTTGATATGGATTCAAGGATGAGGGACAACAGAAAAACAGATTATGAAATAATAATTTAAATACAAATAATCACATAGTATTACCATGGTCAAAAAGCTTTTAATATTTATTCTTCTGGCGTTTGTCCTGATGAACTGCACAAGCGCAATCGATTCATCACACTGGAATACAACAACAGTAGGTCTTGAGGAGTTCAGGATTCCACCCCAATATGACAATCCGTACAGCAGCGATTTTAACATGTATGAATACGATGAGGATATTGATGAGTTTACAGTCAGATACGTCAATCCAAGAATTATGGATTTGTACGGCTATTTTTTAGAGCAGTACAGCATCTCCAAAAAGGTGGAAGTTGCAGGCCATGACGCTGTTCACTTCATCAAATACGACAGGCACGATGAGTGCAACAACTCCAAACTGTGGTTTTCAGCAGGCGAGGATTTTTACTATATCGCATTCAGGGGCGATAAAATAACTCCTGCAATTAAGGAAGTCGTGAAAAGTGCATCAGATTCCAAATATTCACATGATGAATTCTATTCCATTCTAAATGACGAGTATAAAAACTACAAAATCGTCAATGCGATAGAATCCCAAAGATATGACGCACCAAAAAGCGACAGCGGCCACCATTCATTTGTATCATTCGGAAGCAATGGAGTAAACTTCGGCATAATGAGTTAAATGTGCAATTAAACATGCGCTTCAAGACTCATCATTTAGTTTAATCGATACGATAACTAATTTTAAAAACAGAAGTGGGAAATATTTAAAAAAAGAAAAATATTATGTAGATTACTAAGGTTTGATTTGCCAGTTTATCTCATCAAGACCGTTGTCCTTTAAAAATTCGTTGGCCAGTCTGAAATGATTGGAGCCGAAAAATCCACGTCTTGCCGAAAACGGTGAAGGATGTGATGTGACTAAAACTAAATGATTAGAATTTGTAATTATCTCTTTTTTCTTTTCAGCCTGTTTTCCCCAAAGCATAAATACAATAGGTTGATTTTGACTGTTCAACAGCTTTATCACATTATCAGTAAATGTCTGCCATCCACATTTGCTGTGGGAATTGGCTTTTCCGGCCTCAACGGTCAAAACAGTATTAAGCAGAAAGACCCCCTGTTTTGCCCAGCTTTCAAGGCATCCTGACTGGGGAATATCATATCCGTACTCGGAGTTTATTTCCTTGAAAATGTTTTTTAAAGATCTTGGAATCGGCCGGCCGACAGGTGTTGAAAAAGCAAGCCCATGAGCCTGTCCCTCCTCATGATAAGGGTCCTGGCCTAAAATAACGACCTTGACATCTTCAAGCGGAGTCAGTTTAAATGCATTGAATATTTCATCATATGGAGGATATACTGTTTTTGTTTTGTATTCAGCGTCAACGAATTCATTAATTTTGATAAAATAATCCTTTTTGAACTCATCTGCTAGCGCTAAATCCCAATTGTTACCAATCATATAATCAAATTCTTTAAATTATTTGAAATTTTCATTTACCGTAATAAATCGGTTTATCAGCTTTTCATATACCTCATTAGCGTCAGTTGCATATCTAAGGTTTTCAATTCTAGGATGTCTGTGAAGATTTTTAGGAACACTCATATAATCTCCGTAAACATTTTTCAAGTAGTAATGATAATCCTTTGGAGCCGGAAATGTTCTGTCTCCGTATTTCAATTGTGTCAATGGGAAAACCTTATCAGTATCCAAAATCATTAACTTGTAGATATTATATTTACCGAATCCGCCTTCAACACCTGGAATTACATAGTCTGTTTTTTCCTTACTTAAATTCAAATCATCGTAGAGTCCTTTTAAGCATACTTCATAATCAATGTTTTTGCTTAAATTACGATAATATCTTCTTTTGGCATCATAATATTCGTCATTAATAGATTCCTTATTATAATCTCTTATATAATCATATGGGAAAACATCAACCCCTGCAAGACGAGGATTCGGTTTATTGCTTACGGGATGTCTAACATAAAGCTGAATGAAACTTCCAACCTCAGTTTTATCAATTTTTCGAGGTTTGTAAACAGAATGGATAATATCATCAAGGTTATGTTCCCTGATTTCATTTTCAATTACGCCCACAAATTTGTTGTAATTGGTCCTCATCATCCCTATATCGACATCATCATCCCAAGGGACAAAATATCCATGCCTTACTGCACCTAAAAGATTACCTACATCTATCCACCATTCCAAATCATATTTGATGCAGACATTTTCTACAAATTCCAATAATTGAATGCATAATTTTTGCATATTGTCCAATAATGGATTTGGATTGGTCAGCTCATAATCCAAAAATATCTTGTTAAAAAGAAAGTTAAATGAATCAATATATTCGTCATTTCTTTTTTTGTATTGTCTGAATTCCTTTTGCAGTTTTGCTATTTGAACGTCTACCTGTTTGGAAGAAACCCCATTATATTTTTCATAAAAATCCTTATAAAAATTGTAACTGTTAC
>NZ_JAZQIJ010000104.1:0-5443 GCF_045541095.1 Methanobrevibacter sp. | reverse complement strand
CTGAATTGTAGCGCGGATGTAATTTTTTAATTGGTGGTTTAATATATTCATTTAAAACTTTATTCCACATTGTTTTTGATTTAACAGTTTTATAAAATGAATTTTTAACAATTTCTTTTAATTTGTTTAGTTTTTCATCTTTGTCCATTTTTTTGAAGTTTTTGATTTTATCAATTTTGTATTGCACGTTGTCTCTTTTATTTTTGTACCATACTTTTTCTATTGGTTGTAATTGGGGCGAATATGGAGGTAAATAACATAATTTGATGTTTAATTCTTTTGCAAGATTTTTTACAATGTCTGCTTTGTGTGATGAGAAATTATCTATCAAAAGGAAAATAAGTTTGTATTTCCTCATCGAATACTAAAGTATCATTTGCATATATGGAAGCCCAGCAATTTGACCCTCCTTCCTGATCATTAATTTCACATATTTCATCATCACGACCGGTGATATTGTCGCTTCCAAAGTCTATAATATATTTTCATCCGGCAAAGCACCACTGTCATCCATTAAGGTATCACTGTCCTCACCAGATGCCACATCATCTTCACCGAGAGCTTCAGCAACCGCATCATCTCCCGCATCTTCAACTGCAAGCACGTCCGCATCTTCGGCGGCGCTTACAGCACCAATTGTTAAAACAGCCAACAACAACGTTATCAGCATTATCTTTTTAAATTTCATTTCTCTCAACTCATTATAACATAATAAGAAAAAACAGTAGATGAAACATCATCTACTTAATTGTAATTTTAGGTTTTACTGTCTTTGCAGCGAAATTTCCGTTGCCTGCAAACTTGACAGTTGCAGTGTGCTTGCCCTTCTTGGTCAATTTGGTGATCTTAAATGTTGCTGTACCTTTGGAATTTGTTGTTGCCTTGTAGGTTTTGCCCTTGACCTTTAAGGTGAGCTTGATTTTCTTCATTGCCTTGCCTTTGTTGTCCTTAAGGGTTACTGAGTACTTTTTGGTTTTAACGGATTTCTTGAAGGTTTTCTTTTTGGCGGTCAGTTTGACTGCAGCCTTTTTGATTGTAACCTTCACATTAAAGGATGAAGCAAGGTAGTTTGCGTCACCTGCAAATGTGATTTTTGCATCATAGCTTTTAGCGGCAATATTGTTAGTAGTCAACTTTACCTGACCGCTCTTGTCACTTTCCAATGTTTTGGGGCTGTTAATGTTTACAACGACCTTGGCTCCAACAATCGGATTTCCATAAGCATCTTTTAAGGTTGCAACAAGATATTTTCCACCATTAAAGACTGTAGTTACTGCATCAGCAGATATTGAAGTGGCAGACTTTGCAACACTGACGTTTGCGCTTGCAGTGGAAGTGGCGTAGTTGTCTCCGGTTCCGTTGAAAGTGATTAAAGCCACATGGTCTCCTGCAGGCACTCCTTTGACAGGCACTCTGATTTGACCGTTTTCATCGGTTACATAAGTTTTGACGCCGTTCAGGTCAACTGATACTGTTTTTCCGCTCACGTTTTTGTCTTCAAAGTCCCTTAAAGTAACAATCAGATAGTCATCTGCGCCATATGTGGTTGAAATGTCCACTGCTGTGAGATTTGTAGGTCTTTGGGTGATTGTCAATGTTATTGACTTGTCCAAATTATAGGCATGATGCTCGACAGCCATTTTGGCTGTGTATACACCGGCGTCCAAATCAACAGTCCAGTCGGTATTGGTCAGACAGTCAAATGTTCCATTGAATGACTTGTCGTTTTTGGATGCCCGGACGGTAATGATTACATCGTTTACCGCAATGTCGCCTTCGGTTGCATTAAGGAAAATTGCATCTCCTGATCCGTAAACTGAATTGAAGTTGACGACATTAATGTTAAGGTTAGGAACTTTAGTGTCATACCAGTTATTGTCCTGACTGGCTGTGTTATACCAGAATGTGGAGTCCCTTACAGAACCTCTTGCCATAGCTCCACCACGGCCATCAGCGTGATTTTCTACAAAACTGCAGTTTGCGACGCTTGCTGATCCACTGAAGGCACCGCCGTTTTCACTGGCAGAACATCTTGTGAAATTGGAATTGGAGATGAGACCTGCATTTCCTGTCCAGAAGATGGCTCCTCCCTTGGCGGCTGAACAGTCATTGAAACTTGAATTGTTGACAAGACCCTGATAACCATCCCAACGAATGGCTCCACCTTCATTTGCACCAGAGCAGTTATTGAAACTGCAGTTGATAACTGAATCCGCCTTGTAGATGGCACCTCCGGACTTGTTGGCATGACAGTTGGTAAAATCAGAGTTTGAAACCATTTGAACACTGTAAAGTGCTCCGCCGTCACGGCCTTCAGCATAATTGTCAACAAAAATACAGTTGTCAATAGCGTTTCCATACACTGCACCGGCATAATCTCCGGCCACATTTCCAATGAAGATACAATTTACTGTCGCACCGTTTGTACTGTGCTTTGCACCTCCCCATTTTGCCCTGTTGCCGGTGAAATTACAGTTTGTTGCAGAACCTTCATACATTGCTCCACCGCTTTCACCTGTTGAACATTCATCGAAAACGGAATTGTAAACGTTTACTTTACCGCTGATGGCTCCACCGTATCTGCCGGATGAACAATTGTAGAAATTGGAATTGTTCAAGGTGTAAACATTGCCGTTGCCGCTTCCCCAAAGGATGGCTCCGGCATCACTGTTGGCACGACAGCTGAAGAAATTGGAATTTGATATGGTAAATGTCTTATATGCACCAGTTATACCGACAGCACCACCGTTGGCGCTGCGTGCATAGCAATCGGTAAAATTGGAATCTGATATGGTGGCGTTGTTACCTGTCCAGAGAATGGCTCCATAGTCATCTGCACAACACTTTTCAAAAGTACATCCGGTGAGGACACCATTGTTACCATCCCAGTTAATTGCAC
The DNA here is from genome assembly GCF_045541095.1 of Methanobrevibacter sp. Lineage (GTDB taxonomy): Archaea > Methanobacteriota > Methanobacteria > Methanobacteriales > Methanobacteriaceae > Methanocatella. The sequence continues at coordinate 2,544 of NZ_JAZQIJ010000104.1, read as the reverse complement.
TTGCCCATCTAGTGGAGTTACAGTTTGCAAAGTTAGAATCGTAGACTGAACAGTTATCAGATGAAACCAGAATGGCTCCGCCGCTATTTGTTGTAGTGCAGTTGAAGAAATTGGAGTTTTTAACAGTTCCATTTTCCTTATTCAAATGAATTGCCATGATACAATTGGTGAAATTGGAATTCAAGACTTCACCATTTTGGGAGTGAATATAAACAGCACCACCACTGGAACCAGCAGTACAGTTGAAGAAACTGCAATCTGTTACAGTCCCATTGACATTATGCAGATTAATGGCACCTCCGTTCCAGTTAACGGAAATGTCTTTGAACTTGGATTTGGATATTACGGCGTTTTCACCATCCCAATAAATTGCACCTCCTCCACTAGTATAACCGACAGAGGATGTGGTGATATTTAAAAAATTGGAATTGGTCACTGTACCGTTGGCACCTTCCCATATGATGGCGCCTCCGTTTCCTTTAACTACCTCAGCATTTGTGAAGGTACATCCATCGACAGTACCCCTTTCACCTGTCCATTTAATTGAACCTGCATTATCGCAGAGACTGCATCCATCAAAATTGGAGTTGGAAACAGTTCCGTCATTACCGTTCCAGAGAACGGCACCGGCATTATATGCATAACAGTCTGTGAAATTACAGTTGGTTATCCTGCCGCTGTCGCCATCCCATATGAATACTCCTCCGTAACAATTAACTCTGCAATTGTAAAATGTACAGTTGTCCACAATACCTCCATTGCCTTCCCAAACAATTGGGGAGTTCCATTCGTTATCCTTACCGTTTACAAAAACAATGTCCTTCAATACGACATTGTGCCCTAAGACATTGAAAAATCTTGCGGAATTATTCGCATCGATTATGTGTCCGTTACCATGAATAGTCAAGTTGCGATTGATGGTGATTCCCTTCTCGTCTACAACATGAATTTTTGCACCAGTATTAGGGTCATATTCATATTCGGTACCTACAAACTTATAATCCTTGTTAAGATAGACATCTCCTTCAGCAGCATAGTTCAGAGTATAAACCAGGCCACCGAATGTTGTCTTGTTTTTAAAATCATCCGCTGCAGAATATACGTTATCGTTAGTATTTTCAATAATATTTTCATCACTGTCCGATCCGACAGCATCATCCGTTACGTTATCCTCGGCGCTCACGGCTGAGAGTGCCAATAGCGAAACGAGAAATATTGCCAGAACCAAAATCTTTTTGTTTAGCAAAACTTTCACCTCAATTAATGCTTTAAAACATTATATGATTAGTGATTTATTCACCAATATATAAATAAATAGTGATTTTAAAAAGGGCTCTTTCAAAAACTTGTGTGATTTTTTTCTTTTTCATTTTTTATGTTCCAATGATTTAATTTTAGCATGAATCTGCTTGAAAGTCCTTGTTCTATTTTCATTGTTCTTTTTATATGTTTTGGAAATACTTTTTGGAAGATATTTTCAATTTTATTGTTCGTGGATGGAATGTTATTATTTTCCAGATGTGTCGTTAATTTTTTAAAGTAGGAAATGATGAATTTCCACACGATTTTGTGTGTAAACTTATTTTTTGGATAATTTTTATCAATAAGCTCATCACGTAATTTCTTTGCTTCATCAAGGTTATTTGCATCTAATATTTTAAAAATATGTTGTTTTAAATCGATGAATTTTTCCATTTCTTCTTCATTTAATTGATTTTTGTCAAAATAACCTTTAAATCTTTTGTTTATTGCTTGTTTTACATGAAATTTACAGAAATGATGTTTTACTTTTAATTTATCTATTGCTTCACGATATTCATGTTTTAAATCCGTTCCAATTGATATCTTCTTCTGATTACGTAATGATTCGTTTAAAAAATTATAAATGGTCTTGGAATCTTCTGATTTGACCAATTTGGTCGAAACAAGAGTATTTAATTTTACATCGAATAAAGCCAAAATATACTGCCATACTCCATTAATTCTAGTCCAAAGACTATCAAACAAGTAATATCCGGAATAGTACCAATTATCATAGTCAAATTCATATTTGGAGTTCAAAATAATATTTTCTATACTTTGATGTGAGATTTCAACGTTATGCTGTTGTTTTAAGTTAAATCGTATTTTATGAAGCCCTGCACCATAAATTTGATATAAATTTTCAATACAATCAATAACAGGTAAAGTAATATTGGAATTAGGATAAACAAGAGAAGATAAATCTGAATAAAAGACTTTACCACATTTTTTGCACTTATATTTTTGAATAATGCATTTTTGCTCCCCAATTCTTAAAAAAATAAGTTTTCTTTCATAAGTTCCATTTTTAACTATATGATGTGATTTACAACTAGGACAAACTGCAATTCGATTTTCAAAATGAATTTTACCTCTTTTTTCCAATCTAATGAGATTATCCTCAATATTTTCACAACCAAATCGAGAAAGATCATCAGATTGACGGAATTCAAAAAACTCTGGTACAAAATCGGAAAGTTTATATTCTTTTAACTCCATACATTCATATGGAGCTTTAATATT
>NZ_JAZQIJ010000103.1:0-23622 GCF_045541095.1 Methanobrevibacter sp. | reverse complement strand
GCTCTAGGGGTTCTGTAACCAATAGCTGGCATGTCAGGTTTTCCTGCTTCATATCTTCTCATTTTACTGGTTTTACCTCTAGGGCGTCTCCATTTGATTCCAAGTTTTTTATAACGAGCATATTCTTGTCTTTTAAATCTTTTATTAGCCATTTAAATCACCAAATTTATTCTTTGCTAGTTAAGTATATTCCGTCTTGGAATACTCTAGGATCTCTTCCTTTAATTTTAGTTGCTTGTTCTAAGTTAGCCATGGTTTGACCAACATCTTCCTTATTGATACCGGTAATTGTAACCTCATCACCTTTAACTACTACTTTAGCACTTCCGACTATTTTAGAAGTTCTTGGGTGTCTTTCCCCGAGGAAATTGTCAATTACCACTACATCATTTTGCACTTTCACATTCATTGGAAAGTGAGCGTAAACGATTTTCATATGATATTCGAAACCATCAGTCACACCAGTAATCATATTGTTAATGTGAGCTCTGGTTGTTCCAATCATAGCTTTATCTTTCTTTTTAGGAAAAGCAGTTTCTAAAACTACTTTGTCTTCTACTTCACTAATGGATACATTAGGATAAGTAAATACTCTGGAGTTTTCTCCATTAGGTCCTTTTACAGAAACCTCATTATTTTCAATTATAACTTCGACGCCTTCAGGGATTTCAATTTCTTCCCTTATAGCTGCAGCTACTACCATTTTATCACCTAATACATGTAAGCCAACAAACGTCCACCAATTCCTCTTTCTTTAGCCTCATTGTGAGTCATAATTCCTTCAGGAGTAGTGACGATTAAAATACCAAAGTTTTTTGCTGGCAAATATCTTTTTTCAAATTTCTCAAATTCATCTTTTTTAACAGCATGACGAGGTTTAATAACACCACATTTGTTAATGTTACCAATTAATTCAACAGTGAATTTTCCTGCCCTGTTGTCATCAATATATTCAAAATTACCAATATAATTCTCTTTTTGCATAGTGCTTAAAACTTGTCCAATTAATTTGGAAGCAGGTGAAATAACACATGAATCATTCACTTGTAATTCGTTATTTCTAATGTTAGTTAAAGCATCAGCAAGAGGATCCATAAGACTCATATTTAAAACCTCTAATTATATTTTTTAAATCCAATTTTAGGAGCAATTTCCCTAAAACATTGTCTGCATAAATTTAATCCATATCTACTAATCATAGCAGAGTGGTCTCCGCAACGAGTACATTTTTTTGCAGCTTTTCCGTATTTTCTTGGCAAAGTATCACCTTTATTCTGTTACATAATTAACTTTGAAGTTTTCTTCCATAAATTTCATAGTTTCTTCTTTAGAAATCCTATGTTTTTGTGGAACTTTCTTTTGTCTGATTTTTCTTTTTGATATTCTGTAACCTGGTTTTTCAAAAGTAACAGAAACATTCATACCAAAGATACCGATATCTGGATTGTATCTCATACCTGGGATATCAATGTGTTCTCTGATACCAAAAGAAAGGTTTCCTTGTGCATCAAATTGGGTAGGTTTAATATTCCTACTAATTCCTTCTAAAACCATATCAATAGCTTTGTCAGCTTTTTCTCCACGTAAAGTTAATTTACATGCGATTGGTTGTTTTTTCCTAATACCCCATTCTGGGTTAGTTACTTTAGAGAAAGTTTTCACAGGAGTTTGGTCAAACATTTCTTCTAAGAGAGTGATAGCACGGGATAATTTTTCACCAGCTTCACCAACACCAATACTGACGGTAGCTTTTTCGATACGTACTTCATTCATTGGGTTCATTTATTAACCTCCAATAAAGATATTGCTGGTGCTTCATTACCAACAACAAACGCATAATCTTTTAAAGTTAAAAATTCATCTTTAGAATTATTTTCGATAATAATAGTATTTGGATTAGAAGATTTATTTTCAATAATTTCAGTTACGGTACCTAATTCTCCAGTGTGTTTACCACCGGTAACAAGAACGGTTGCACCTTCTTGAAGAGGGTAAACTTCTGCAATTTCTTGTTCAGGTACTTTTAAAGAAATAACATCTCCAACAGAGTATGCATCTTCATCAATGATAACATTTTTACCATCATGAAGGTTTAATTGAGTTTTTCCACCTTTAATTGTGGATTTGTTAACAATTTTAGATAATTTAGCACTACTATCATCAATTAAATCTAATTGTAATCTACCTTTTCTATCTAAAAGAACTCTGTAAGATTCACCAGTTTTTGGAATATCAATGATATCCATGAAACCTACTGGGAATTTGTAATCTTTAACAACTCTTCCGTCAACTAAAATATTACCAGAGTTGATAATCCTTTTTGCTTCTCTAGAATTGTCAGCTAATTTTAAAACATCTCTGATAACTAATGTTAAAGGAATTGAATCTTCAATGGAATGAGAACCTGCGGAAGGTTTTACAGTCCATGTGTCTTCTTTAGGATGAATAGGCCAAGATTTTGGTGCTTTATATCTTTTAAGATGTTTTCTAGATCCCATTTTAGCCATATTAATTATCTCCTTTATTTTTTATTCTTCTATCATCACTTAAATCTGCATCAATAATTACTAAGTTAGATGGATCTACTGGGAGGAATGTAGAAGTTCCGTCTGGTTTTGATAAAGTAACTTCTTCAATAGTTACTTTGTATGAACCGTAATCTACACTGAGGACTTCTCCTTCTTGTCCTGTGAAATCTCCACGAAGAATCCTAACTTTGTCTCCAGCTCTTAAAGGTAAAGATCTTTTTCCGATTTTTTCCCTTAAATCTTGACTTAAAGAAGCACTTAAATGTTTTCCACGTGCATGAGCAGGAGCATCATAAAGAGCTTTTCTTTGTTTTCTTGGTTGTTTTGACATTTTTTCACCTTATACTAAAATACTTGCTGCACTACCTACACTAGGCCATCTGTCAGCTGCTTCTTTAGCAACAGGACCTCTTATTTCGGATCCTTTTAAAATTCCTTCAGGAGTAATAATAACTGCTGCATTATCTTCAAATTTAACACGAAGACCATCAGCACGTCTATATTCCTTTTTTTGTCTGATTACAACTGCATTAACAACTTCTCTTCTCATGTCAGCAGTTCCTTTTTTAACAGAAGCAACAACTAAATCTCCAACACCAGCAACGTCGAGTCTCCTTCTTACACCTTTAAATCCTTTTACGGAAATAATTTCGATTTCACGTGCACCGGTATTATCTACACATTGGAGGGTTGCTCCAATTGGTAATGCTTTAGATACACTTGAGGTTAATGGTTTCATATTTAATTACTCTCCTTTAACTTCTACTAAAACAAAATGTTTAGTTTTACTTAATGGTCTGCATTCTGCAACTTTTACAGAATCTCCAACATTCACATTTAAGCAATCTGGTTTGTGAACATTGATTTTGGATTTTCTTTTTTCATATCTTTCATATTTTTTAATGAATTTATAGTAACTACGTTCGACGGTAATAGTCCTTTCTGCTTTGTTACTGACAACAATACCTTCAAGAACTTGACCTCTTACAGGTAAAGTTCCGTGGAAAGGGCAATTAGGATCATCGCATGTAGTTTCAGGTTCTTGAACATTGAGCCCAACCATATTATCACCATTTAAATTTTTTTAAATCTTTTTTTTATCCTGTCTTCAGGACGGATTGATAAGATATTACCATTAATTTCAACTTTTTCCCCGTTTGGAATTTCAAATATAAACATTGAACCTTCCTTTGGAATAATTTTTTCACAATTATTCTCATCCTGTATTTTAATGGTATTTTTTGTCTCATCAATGATAGTTCCTTTTAAATTAAGAGATTTGTTCTTATTACTTGTCACATGAACTTTCAAACCTATAAATTCATGATGAACCAAGTTACTTGAAGTAATCATAATCTCAATCTCTTAACATAACATTTACAATAAATCATGCAGAAAAATTACAAAATTTTATTGAAATTTATCGAGTAGATGAATTATCTCCTTTTTTTATTGTTCTTTTTAGATTCACGAATTTCGATAGTATCTGAAGAGAAACCTAAATCAGAAAGAACTTCTTTTACTCTGACTTTATGATCTCCTTGAAGTTCAATTTGACCATTTTTGGCTGTTCCGCCACAAGCGCATTTAGCTTTGAGAGTTTTGGTGAGTTCTTTGATATCGATATCGTGTTCATCTATACCTTCGATAATTGTCATGAGTTTTCCGAATCTTCTTCTAACTGTAAAAACTTTTAGAGTTTGAACTTCACGTGCAATTTCTTCACAAACACAAAGTTCTTCAGGAAGCCCACATACATCACAGATTTTTGACATTTAATTCTCCTTCTGTTTTTCATTCAATATTGTAAGAACACGAGCAATTGTTCTTTTTAATTCTCTAATTTTTCCAGGGTTTTCAACAACCCCTGCAGCTGCACTTTTAGAAACATTTTTGGATAATTCAGTTCTGAGTTCGACTAATTTGTCTTGGATCTCATCAACTTCCATGTCCCAAATTTCTTTACTTCTTAAAATCGCCATTGTTCCAACTCTTTTGGATAATTAAATTTATATATTTAACTATCATCTTCTTCTACTTCTTCAGTAGATTCTTCTTCAACAACTTCTTCTAATTCGTCGAGATCTTCAACTTCTTCAATGATTTCCTCTTCGATGATTTCTTCGGTTTCAACATCGATTTCTTCTTCTTCGACAATTTCACCGTCTTGTTCGATGGTTACTTTTGGAGGGAGGATTTCGACGGAATCAGGTAACACTGTATCAGGAGGCATAATTCTTACGTAAATACCTAATACACCAGGTTTTAATTCAGCAGTAGCGAAACCTTCTTCAACAAATCTGATGGAAGGTTCTCCACATTTTTTGATGTATCCTTCAACGAATTTTGCTACAGCAGATCTAGAACCTCTGATTTTACCGGAAATAGTTACTTCTACACCTTGAGCTCCTGCACCCATGATTCTACGAATAGTGGAGTAAGCAACTCTTCTGAAGTGCATTCCTCTTTGTAACATATTGGATATTTTATAAGCCATGATTTTTGGGTTGAGTTCAGGAACTTCAACTTCTTTAACTTCAATTTGAGGATTGTCTAATCCGAATTCGTTTTTAAGAACGTTGGTAATAGTCCTTACGTTTTTTCCACCTCTACCAATTACCATACCTGGTCTTTCTGCATAAACAATAACCATGGTACCTAAAGGTGTGATTTGAACTTCCATACCACCGTATCCGGCTCTTTCAAGTTCTTTTTCTAAGTATTCATCAATTCTAGTTCTTCTAAGGCCTTCTTGAACGAAATCTTTTTCTATCATTAGTTAGCCTCCTGTAATACAATTTGAATATGAGTAGTAGGTGTGTTAAACGGAGTCATTCTACCAAAAGCTCTTGGTATGTATCCAGGAATAACAACGCCTCTGTGAGATGAAATATGTTCAATGAATAATTTTTCAGTGTCTAATCCTTTGTACTCTGCATTAGCTTCAGCATTTTCTAAAACTTTTAAGATTTGTTCTGCTGCTTTTACAGGGTATCTTCCAGAAGGCCAACCTTCCTGACCTTTTCTGTGACCAACTTTTTTGTTGTGTCTTTTGAAAGGAACTGATTTTTTCATTCCGATAACATCTTCTAAGTAAGCTTTAGCTTTAACTACTTCCATTCCTCTTATAGCACTGCAAATCTCAACACTGTGTTTTGGAGAAATCTTAAGAGATTTTGCCATAGCACGTGCAGTTTTTGCCTCATCAACATCATTATTATAAGCATATTTGTTAGCCATGTTCTAATCTCCTTATTTAAGTGGTACAAACATGGATGATCTTGTAGCACCCATACCTGGGTCTCCGTGTTGAACTCTTTTTCTGGTTGGTGCATATTCACCAAAGTAATGACCAATCATTTCTGGTGCAATAGTCACTTCAACAAAATTCTGACCGTCATAAATACCGAAAGTGGTTCCGACCATTTCAGGGATGACAATCATGTCTCTGCAATGAGTCCTAATTACAACTGGACGACCATCTTTAGTTCCTTCTTTATTCAACTTTCTCATTTTATCCAAAACAATTTGTTGTCTTGGTAAGAATCCTCTTTTTAAAGACCTTCTTTGTCTTGCAGGTAATAATTCCATTACTTCCTCTAAAGACATGTCTTGTAATTCTTCAAGAGTATAACCTTTATATTTAAATACTTTTCTTGCCAATGAAACACCCTCTATCTATCTTTTTAAACCTGTTCTCTTAGCTGCAATTGAACCAACTTTTCTTCCTGGTGGTGCATGTCTTGAAACAGTAGTTGGACGACCAGGATGTTGTCTGTTACCTCCCCCGTGAGGGTGGTCTACAGCATTCATTGCTACTCCTCTTACAGTCATGAATTTCTTACCTTTAGCTTTATAAGCATGCCATTTTTTACCTGCTTTAAGGAATGGTTTATCTTTTCTTCCTCCACCTGCTACTACACCAATACTAGCACGGCAGTTAGGATTTAAGTATTTTAATTCCCCAGATGGTAATTCAACAACAGTTTGGTTAGCATCATGAGTTACAACATTAGCATAAGTTCCGGAAGATCTTACAAAACGACCTCCATCTCCAGGAGTGTTTTCAATATCATAAATCGGAGTACCTTCAGGAATTTCAGCAAGTGGTAAAGTATTACCGAATTTGATTGGAGCAGAAATACCACATTCAATTTCATCATCAATTTGAATGCTTTCAGGTGCTAATATAAATTTCTTTTCACCATTTTCAAATTTAACTTCTGCAATAGGAGCGGTTCTTGCTGGGTCATGTACGATATCAATGACTTTACCTTTGATACTGCCTTCTTTTTCTAATGCATCGTAAGATCTGTATCTGATTTTATCTTTGAAACGATGAGAAGCAACACGGTGAGCAGGAGTTCCTCTACCTCTTCTTTGATGTATTAATCGTTTTCCCATTCAAATTCCTCCTTAGAATACTCCTATTCTGACAGCGAGTTCTTCTGCCATTTCTTCTTCAACAAGTTTGATGTATGCTACTTTTTGACCTTTGGTTGTGATATGAGTATTTACTTTTGCAACTTTTTCATCGTATAATTCTTCAAAAGCTCTTTTGATTTGGCTTTTGTTAGCTTTACGGTTTACAACAAAAGTAATTTCATTGTTCAAATCAATCAAGTTCATGGTTTTTTCAGTAACATGAGGTTTAATAATAATTGAATATGAATCCATAATAATCACCTATTTTCCAAAATTATTGGAATAAACCTCCTAATTTTTCAACAGCTGATTTGGTATAAACAGTGAGTCTTCCTGGGTGGGTACCTGGTGCTAATAATTCAGCATTTAAGTTTTCAACAACCACAACATCTACACCAGCGTGGTTTCTTGCACCTAAGGAAATACCTTTATCTTCACCGACAACAACGAGAGGACCTTTTACTTTTTTGTATTTTCTTCCTCTGGTTTTTCCTCTACCAGCTCTGATTCTTTTACCTTCTTTTGCACGAATAATGTCATCGTAAACTCCTAAGTTTTCAAATATTTCACGAGTTTGTTTGGTAGTTTTTACCTCTTCGATGTCATTTTCAACGATGATAGGAACTTGCTCTAAGTCTTCTACTTTGTGACCTCTGTTTTCAACAATCTCTTTGTTGGTAGTTGCTGCAACAGCAGATCTGATAGCAAATCTTCTTTCTTTTACGTTGATTTTTTCGTGATGATTTTTTTCAGCTCTTGTAGGATGTGCTTGTCTACCACCAATAGCCATTGGTACGAAAGCTGCTTTAGAACCATTTTTAATCCTTGGTACTCTTGCGGTACCTCTACCTGAACCCCATCCTTTAGCGGAAGTTCTTTTACCTGCCATCGGGTCATTACCCCATGGTTGTACTCTAGCAGATTGTGCAGAAAGTACAGCTCTTTTGATTAAATCTGGTCTGTACACTTCATCAAAAATAGCTGGAAGTTCAATTTCTTCTTTGACTTCCCCGTTAATAGAATAAACATTTACTTTCATGATTATACCCCTTGTTTAGATTTTGTACTAATATAGTTTATTTGAGGGATATCCTCAGCTTTGTTATTAGGTCTGATAGGTTGTCTTAGGATAACTAATCTTTTGGAAGGACCTGGGAGGGAACCTTTTACTAAGACATAATCGTTTTTAACAACACCATATTTAACAAATCCACCATCTGGGTTGATTTGGTCAACTTCATCAGCTGATGCAATTTTTAAAATCCTTTTGTTGAATTCAGTTCTTTTATGGTATCCCATTTGACCTGCCTGTGCAACAGTCCACATAGTTCTTCTAGGTGTCCAAGGACCAATAGAACCAACGTGTCTACCTTTACCTGCTCTAACAGCTTTACCATATTGAATTCTAATTCCCCATCTTTTAACTACACCTTGGAATCCTTTTCCTTTTGTAGTTGCAATAGCATCAACAAATTCTCCTTCATTGAAGATTTCACTAGCTTTTACTTCATTACCTAATAATTCTAATGCAGTGTTTAATTTTTCTTCAGGATTGCTTCCACCTATACCACATTCAAATATATCAGGTTTTTTCTTAGGTACACTAGTTACTTTTGGATTGGTGTGTACTAAAACCCTAATTTCTTCTGTGTTTTCTAATTCACCTTGTATTTTTGCAATAGCTTCAGATTTATTGTATTCTTTTGGAAGAGAAATCTTCCTTGAAAGTTCTTGATCTAAATTGTCTGCAAGTACTTCGGTGATAACTTTCAAACCACGAGAAGTTTTTTCATAAGCTCTAATTCCCATTACTACGACCGGAGGCACTTCCAATACAGTTACTGGAGTGAAAACTTCCATACCATTGGTAGGGGAGTTTTTATCAGTATCAGTGACTAAAGCGTGAGTCATACCGACTTTATATCCTGCGAGGCCGAGTAATTTTGGTTCATCAATTTGAGGCCAAGATTTTACTCTAGGGGTTTCTTTTGCTGCTCTTTTCCTTGGACTAAAAGCAACTGACCCTTTTCTTGGCTGGTGATGTCTTACCATTTAATTTAACCTCCTTATTAATATTTTTCCTTATTTTTAATCAATTTTAATTTTTTTAATGGCTAAAAAAGCCATTATAGAGTGATAAGATAATATTTGGAATATAATCTCATCGAAATAATAAATAGCCGTAAAAACAATTACAACTAGATAAATATTAAATTTCAATATATTCTATTGAGTTTATAACCATTGAAGCACAAACAAGAATATATCCAATGTATAAATCATTCTGCGCTAAGTAAATTTTTAGGAGAGTCCTAAAAACATTAATGTATAAAAAGTTGAGCAAGTTATCTATTAGCGTGATAAGACTAATAAATCAAAGAGAATTAAAATCTCATAAAGTTAAATAAAGAAAGTGTAGCGACAACTGCTTCTTCAGTCCTGACAGTTTCAGTTCCTTGACCAGGAATAGTGTTTAATTTAAACAAATCCCAATTGTCATTAGAAACATCTTCTTCAATAGAAGAATAAGGGCCACCAAATAAAATAGCAATACTTTTACATTCATCTACTTTATGTTTTAATTCATCAAAAATAGAATCAATATAATCTCCATATCTTGTAGTTTCAACAACAAGATCAGGTTTAATTAATTTTAAGCTATTTTTAAGACTCTTAGTGGAGGATATTACATTATATCCCCAGTAAATGTCATCTGGTTTATCAGGTGTGACTATTACTTCTTTCTTAGCAATTTTAGTAATCCTAAAGTCAAAAATCTTTTTGACAGTAAGTTGCTCTTTACAGAATGCAAGTTTATCCATACCTATATCAACATAAGTTCCTTTCTTATTTCTCTTAACAGTAAACCCTTGCCTATAATCACCGACGTCAGGTTGATCATTGACAGGATGATGAGGAGTCCTAAGTGGAGGTAAAATACCTACATGCTTCAATTCCGGCCTTATAGGAAACGCTTTTTTCCTCAAATATTGAGGAGTATTCATATAATCCAAAACTTCAGCAATAAAATCTCCATCAAGTTCTCCATCTTCATTTTTAGCATGATTATCATTATAAATAACCACATTATCTGCTTGAAAAATAGCCAAAGCTCTTCCTAAAATTCCCACTTTATAAGTACGAATTTTGAGATCTTTAGACTCAGAAAGAAATGAATTTGGAATAAATATAGATAGCTCATCTTTATACATTACTAAACAATATGTTAAGCAAAGCATATAAAGATTACCCTACATTTATATAGCTATCACTAAATAGACTTACACATTTACAAAATATTATATCACTTATAATATCTGTAGCTTCTTTTTATGCTACCAACTTTTTTATACTCAGAGAATATATTAATATAAAATCTGTAAAAACCACTATATAAAGGTATTGTTTTTTAAGCAAAAAAAATAAAAAAATTAAAATTTAATCGAAAATTAAATATCTAAGACTGCCCTAAATACAATAACCTTAACTGTCTGAATTTCTTTTGTGTGAAACTCGTAAATTTTGGGAATAGGAAAATCATAACGGAATATATGTGTAATGACAAGATCATTTTTTCTATAAAAATCAATCAGAAACTCTTCAGTAGAAGCCATATGAAAAGAATACAAAACTTTAGGCTTTAACACACAGGCCTTTTTGACAAAATTCAAGTCCTCACCATGTTTGGCTTTTTTTTGAGAACCAAAAGGAGGGTTTTGAATAACAGTATCTATATCCCCATCAAAATCAAAATCTGCAATATCACCTAAAACAAATTCGGCATTTTCGATTTTCAGTTTCCTTGAAGAGTCATTTGCTAGATCAATTGAATCCGCATCAATGTCTACGCCGCATACTGAATCGGCACCCATTAAAGCACAACCTATTGAAAAAATACCGCTGCCACATCCCAAATCAACAACAGTCTTATTTTCAATGTCCCCCAATGAAAAAGCATTCCAAATTAAATCAGATGCAATAATAGATGGAGTGGTATACTGTTCAAGACCAACTTTCGGTTTAGGGTGAGGAGGTATTGTCTGAAGTTTCATTTCCAAATGTTTTTTTCGGGTAATTCTTTTCATAAACAAACATTTAATTATTATCTAATTAATATATTATTATATTATAATAAAAAAATTACTTTGAGGTTTCATATGTTTGAAAAAGTATTAATTGCAAATAGAGGAGAAATCGCAATAAGAGTTATGCGAGCATGTCGTGAACTCGGCATTGATACAGTAGCTATTTATTCTGATGCAGATAAAACTTCTTTATATACAAAATATGCTGATGAAAGTTTTCCTTTAGGCAATCCTTCACCAGCTAAATCATATTTGAATATAGAAAAAATAATCAACATTGCACTCGAATCCGGAGCGGATGCAATTCACCCAGGTTACGGATTTTTAGCGGAAAATTCCAAATTCGGTGAAGAATGTGAAAAAAATGGAATTAAACTAATTGGACCTTCAGGAGAAGTAATTAATCAAATGGGAGATAAAATTACCTCAAAAGCTCTCATGAAAAAAGCTGGAGTTCCTGTTATTGAAGGTACACCGGAAGGAATAACTGACATTGAAGAAGCAAAAGAAATTGCCGCAGCAATCGGTTATCCTGTAATTGTAAAAGCATCAGCAGGTGGTGGAGGAATAGGAATGCGTGCAGTATATGAAGAGGAAGAACTTGTACGTGCAATCGAATCCACACAATCAGTTGCATCAACAAACTTCGGTGATTCAACAGTATTTATCGAAAAATATCTGGAAAAACCTAGACATATCGAATTTCAGGTTTTGGCAGACGAACACGGTAACGTAATCCATGTAGCTGACAGGGAATGTTCCATTCAAAGAAGACACCAGAAACTCCTTGAAGAAGCTCCTTCCCCAATCATGACTGATGAATTAAGAGAACAGATGGGTGGAAGTGCAGTTAAAGCCGCAGAATACATCGGATATACCAGTGCAGGTACTGTAGAATTCCTATACGACAATGGCAATTACTATTTCCTTGAAATGAATACCCGTATTCAAGTGGAACATCCAATTACTGAACTCATTACAAATACTGATTTGATAAAAGAGCAAATAAAAATTGCAGCCGGTGAAGAATTGGAATACTCACAAAACGACATAAAAGTAACCGGACATGCTATTGAATGCCGTATCAATGCAGAAGATCCATTAAATGACTTTGCTCCAAATCCTGGAAAAATTACAGGATACAGATCACCTGGTGGACCTGGAGTTCGTTTAGACAGTGGAGTTTACATGAATTATACAATTCCAACATTCTATGATTCCATGATTTCAAAATTAATCACATATGGAAGAAACAGGAACGATGCAATTACTAAAATGCAAAGAGCTTTAAGGGAGTACATTATTCTGGGAGTAAGAACAACAATTCCATTCCATAAAGCTATCTTGAGAAATCCTAATTTCCTTTCCGGAGATTTGAATACACACTTTATCGACCAGCATAAAAAAGGTATTGATACTGAAATGGTAAATGTCATCGAGGAAGATGCGGAATATGTAAACAAATTAAAATCCACATTCATGCCAAGCAAAAAAATAGCCGCAATTTCAGCAGCTGTCGGATCATACCAAAATGCTATCAAAAGTCAGCAAATGAAAAAATAAACGTTGAGGTTTAATAATGCGTAATGAAATTATTAATTTATTAAAAAAAGAAAATAAACTTTCCGAAGAAGCACTTAATGAAATCAAAGATTTGGAAATCAATGATTTTTCAAATACCATCAAAGAACTTGGAAAACAGAAAACTGATTACATCAAAGAATCCGAAATTTCCAAAGACCTGAACACCAACTTTATGGGTAAAGACATTTATATCTATAAAGAAGTTTCTTCAACAAATACTGTGGCTAAATTTTTATCCCAACATGATGTTAAAAACGGTGCAGTTGTCATTTCCGAAAAGCAAACTGACGCAAAAGGCAGATCTGGAAAAGCTTGGGCTTCCCCATTGGGAGGAGTATGGTTGTCAGTCATTTTACATCCTGAAGTTGACCACTCCAAATTACCTATGATTACATTAGCGGCAGGAGTTGCAGTTGCAAAAGCTCTTGAAAAGATAGGTGTGGAAAATCCAGAAATCAAATGGCCTAATGATATCATGATAAACGGTAAGAAAGTATGTGGAATCCTGACAGAAGCAGTAGCTAAATTCAACACCATCGAAAACATTATTCTTGGAATAGGTATCGATGCGAATCTGGAAGTAACTGACTTTCCGGAAGAATTGCAGGAAGGAACAACTACTCTTAAAGAATACTTCGGCAAAGAAATCGATGAAAATTTACTGATTAAAATACTTTTAGAAGAACTTGAAGAAATTAGTCATCTTTTCAACGAAAATGAATATGAAAGAATTTTAAAAGAATGGAGAAAACGTTCATATACAATCGGAAAAATTGTTGAAGTAAGAAAACCATTCAATGCCTATTACGATGCATACGTTATAGGAATTGGAAAAGAAGGAGCTCTTGTTGTTGAAAAAATTGATGGAACATTAGAAAAAGTAATTTCAGGAGAATGTATTATTAAAAATTAGAATACAATCTCTCTACATTTATCTTCATTAATAGCTACTTCCTGTAGTTTATTAAATGAAGATTCTATTTTTTTATATAAATCATTTAAATCCAAACTGAAAGCATCGTTTGTGGACAAATCGAATCTTATTGTTGCAGAAGCACCTGGCATTGAAACTGCAGGAATTGTGATAATTCCATAATCTTTTAATAAAATAAATGAAAATACAAATGCCAAATCATTTTCTGATAAACAGTGTTCTACTTTAATTTCCCTAGCTAAACCTTGTGGTGAAATCATGACACCTGTGGGAGTGGTTTCGAAATTTTCAAATTTTTCGCTCAATAGATTAAACAGTTCATCCTTTCTAGAAAAACTGTTGATTAAGTTAGTTTCATCAAAATTTTTTATCCCGTTCAGCATTGCAAGAACCAGAGGTGGCTGAGCCTCGAGACCAAACTGATTAACTTTCACCTTGATTGCATCAATCAAATCTTCACGACCTGCCATAAGTCCTCCCCTAGGACCTGGCATTAATTTATCTGTGCTTGTTATTGCAATATCCGCACCTAAATCACAGGCTTTAGCCTGATTGAAAACAACTGTCCGAAGTCTTGCACCTGATGCATCATCAACCATTACAGGTATATCTTTTTCATGAGCCATATCTATGACTTTCTTGAATTGTTCCTCATCGATTACATCATGATCCATAGTGGAACCTGTGACGATGACCAATGAAGTGTTTTCCGGAATTGAAAAATCATCAAATACATCGGTTTCAAAATAATTGGCTCCGATTAACTTACAACTTCTGGGAATAGATGGATGAGCAGGCAACTTTGCAAGATAATGAACAACATTAGAATCCTTTTCAACCAATGTTAAAATAGTAGCCAATATTCCTGAAGAGGTTCTGTTCAACGGGAGGATTTTTTCACCACCCATATGCTGTTTTCCAACCTTTTGAAGTTCCTCTTCAAAAATTGCAGGTCCGACATATGTTTCCAAAAGACTGATTTCAGATTCGGACGCAATGAAACCTCCGGATAAACCAGTCAAATCAGAAAGTTCTGACCTTCCACTATTTTCGACAATGCCCTTAATAATTGAAAGTGCCTTTTCTCTTTTTTTAACTTCATCTAAAGAGTTATTGACTATCATCTAATCAGAGTCATCCAATTCTAATTTATAATCTTGTAAGAATTCTAAAATAGATTTTAATTGTTTTTCAGCAACTTGAATTGATGTATATTCATCTTCTTCAGGAATTCCATAGAAATAATCAGCAAATAAAACTTTTCCTTCAGGATTTGTAATGATAGTGATACCATCTGAGAGTTTATCGGGATTTTTGTTTTGGAATTCTATTTCAAAGGAAACTCCAAATTTTTCTGAGAATTTTGCTTTTTCTTCTGGTTCTCTGTTACATTTTCTGATTTTACTCATTCTTGTTTTCAATTTTTTTTCTGCAAGTTCATCAATATTGTCAACCATAATTACACTTCCTCTAAAAATTCAATGTAAATTGTAAATTAAAATATACTATAATTGAAATTATATATAAGCATTAGTATTTAAGCAAAAAATCAGTCATATAAACTATTTCCATGACTGTCCATTGCAACAATAAGAGGTCCGAAATCTTTTACTTTAAGATTCCACATCGCTTCAGGCATTCCCAAGTCCAGCCAGTCCACGCTTTCAATTTTTTCAACTGCATCCACATATAAAGCAGCGCATCCTCCAGTAGCAACCACATACAGAGCATTGTTTCTGATTAACGCTTCACGCACTGTATCATCCATTCCTCCTTTGCCTATGACAATTTTAGGCCCCATATCCAAAACGTCACTTTGGTAAGGGTTCATCCTCATTGAAGTGGTAGGGCCAATTGCAACCATATCATATTCGCCGTCTTTTTTGGAAATGATAGGACCTGCATGAAAAAGAACCGCACCTTCAATATCTAAAGGAGCACCTTCCTCCAAAAGACGTTTATGTGCCTGGTCTCTTGCAGTTAATATATTTCCAGTAAGATAAACTACATCTCCTGCTTTTAATTCATTTAAATTTTCATCTTTTATCGGAACCTTTAATTTTTTTTCCATTTATTACACCTTACATTAGTATAAAAATAATATTATATTACAAAATATATAAAATTTTTAGATTTAAGAAATTTAATGGCTAAAAACCAAGACTCAATCAACCCTTCTGAAATGCCAAATGAACATTTCCTGTAAGAAACCGGATAATTCTTTTACAAGAATTTTAAATCTGCTAAATAATAAATATTAGATTGATTCGGGAGTGAATGAATCAATCATAGAGCATTTATTAAATCTGTATATTATAAACGGTACAGACAGTGCAAATGAAATCATTGACATTACCAATATTGATGTGGTAAACACTGATTGAATGAGGAATCCTCCAAGGATAATTCCTATGGTCCTGTTCAGATTAACAATGAAAAGATAAAAACCATTTGCAAATTCAGGTGTCTCAGGCGCCGCTGAACTTATGGTATATTGTGCAATTGTCTGCATCGATCCATCTAAAATACCGAAAAGGATCATAATAACAAACATTGGATTGTCAAGCTCAATGCAAATCAGCATGGTAATAATTAATGCTATGAATACAATAGGATATAGGGTAACAGTTAATTTAAGATTCTTCTGCATTAACTTTCCAATCAAACTTGTTCCGAATACACTTGCAATTCCGTTGAAGAAGATATACACCGCCACCAGGTCATAAGGCAGTAATGTAATAGTCTCAAGCAATAACGTGAAGAAGTTGTATGTTACAGACACTCCCACACCAATAAACAATATTGAACACACAGAAATGGCAAAAAGTTTACTTCTTGCAATGCTGAACTGCTTGATAAAACCGCATTCGTTTACACCTTTCATTTTCGGAAGGAATAATATGGTTAGAACTAATGTTATCAGATTAACTGATGCAATCCATAAAAGTGCAAAATTATATCCATAATTGGTTGTCAGAAATACTGAAATTGATGCTCCAAATACCGCTCCACTTGTAATTCCCAAAACTACCTTGTTAACCTCATTAGGATTGATTTTTGAAATATATGTTAAAGTAAAACTGATTGCTGTTGAATAGAAAAATGTCGGAATGATCCTTAATAGGATTACAATTATAAAATCACTGACAAAAATCTGTATAAATGTTGTTATGACAGTTATAACAAGAGATAATATGAAGAACTGTTTTTTCTCATATCTTGAAAAATATGAGGGGAAAAAGAGTGCGGTTATTCCTATAATGAACAAGAATCCTCCCAGATACAGACTGCTTTCCATTAAAGGCACACCATAAAATATTGCAATTTCATTCGACAGTCCGGATACACTTAATAATGTTGACAATGAAAAGGTTATGAAAAATAATGTTATTAAAATTTTTTTATTATACGCTCCCATTAATGCTACTCCCTATAAAACAATTATATTCAATCTAAAAAAATTGCGAGCATGTTTTGAAATTGAAAGATATGAATAAGAATAACTATTCAATGAAAAGTAGTTAGACTTGATTAATAAAACATTTAAAATCTAATTAAACTTTGCTTTGTTTAATTGAAACTGCCCATTAAATAAATTTAAATGCATGTACTTGCATTCATTAAATAAAAAGTTATTATTTATTTAAATTAATTTTAAAAAGCATATTATATAAATTTTTTCGAAAGCAAGTACTAACTTGCATAATTTAACTTAAATAATATGATGAGTAATTTTTAAATCAAGAAAAAGACAAACAGTGTAATGTGATATAAATGTAGTGATTTAACCATTTGAATGATACAAAAATCTATGCATCATAATTATTGAGATATATTTTTTTGATTTAGACAAATTTATTATATGGTTATGACTAAATTTATAATATAAACATTAAAATCTGTAGGACAAAATATCATGTCAAGTATGAGCAGCGTTGCAGGCCTATCAAAATATATTAAAACCCTGCCAAAAACCGAGTATTCAATTATTGGAATGATTCTCATGAGTATGATCATGGGAAGTGCAATCTATCTCATTGATAATTCAACATACTTCGGAATTCTGGAAAATATCATATATGGAGGCATTTTCGGACTTCTAGTTTATGGAACTCCATCAGTGATGGCAGGTGCTTTAAATCAACAAATGATACAGGCACTACATGGAATTAACCTAAAAATAAAGCATTCCATGTTTTTATCTGCTCTATCAATGACAATTTTATCTCTCATAATACTCGTTGGGGTGTCAAGTTCCCTAATCCTAGGCGGAGAACTGTTTTTTGATTCACTGTTATTCGGCTGCGTTATAATCTTCGGATTTAATACACTGGTATTCTGGGCAACTTCAAACGTGAGATTTACAGCAGCTGCAGGAACCGGTTTGATTCAGCCAGTACTCATTCTAGCCATGTATCTACTTATAACATTCCTTGTCAGCGATACAAGTTTTTTAGGCTCTGCAATTTTGCAAATAATTATTAAGGCATTTGTTGCAGCTATAATATTTGTACTTGCAATCTATGCATTCATCAAAATCATTGCATCACCATTCAATAAAAACCTGGGAATTGGAGTCTTGGATCTCTTAAGCTTATTTATCGCACACCTGAACGATGGGTCAAACTCATTGGAAGGGTTATTCAAAGATATGGGGGAACCTATCGACACTGTAGTGTCATTTGTCAGTTTCAGGAATGAAAATGGGATAAAATCATTATTCATTTCACCATCAGTACATCCCGGCCCATTAGGGGATTTGGGAGGATCAAATATGCCTACAATCCTTGCAAACAAATTTGACAATTTCACAATGGTAGCACATGGACCGTCAACACATGATTTCAATCCTATAGCCGTGTCTGAAATTGATAAAATTGAAAATTCAATAAAAAAAGGATTGAAAAGAGTTAACTATACTGATAAAGCAAGCAAATTCATTAGATATACTCATGAAAAGGCGAAAATAGGAGTTCAATTCTTTAATGATGGTGCGGTCATACTGTCTACTTTTGCGCCGGAAGCGGTAGACGATATCGAATTTGGTGTCGGCCTTACAATGATGGCATTAAGCAGAAGCAGATGCAACATCGAAAATTCAATTATTGTGGATTGCCACAACTCATTTACTCCGGAAAGCGGTGAAGTACTTCCAGGAAACTCCGAAGTTTTCCATTTAATCAGTGTTATCGATAAAATTGAAGAAGATCCCGAAAAGTATTCCATAAAAGTGGGCTGTTCACAAAACAAAATGGAACCTCTGGGCAAACAGGAAGGAATCGGTGAAAGTGGAGTCAAAACCATGATTGTTGAAGTTGAAAACCAAAAAACCGCATATGTTCTTTTTGATTCAAACAATATGGAAAGAGGTTTTAGACAGCAGATTATAGATGCCGTAAGTGATTTGGGAATAGATGATATGGAAGTAATGACCACTGATACACATACAGTAAATACTCTTTCAAGAGGTTATAATCCTATAGGTATTGCAAAACGAGAAGAAATCATTGAATTTGTGAGATTAACAATAAAAGAAGCAATTGATGATTTGGAAAAGGTTGAGGTTGGAACTGGAACCGAAAAAATAGAAAATCTCAATACCTTCGGACCAAAGAATTCAACTGAACTGATTTCAACAATAAGTTCAGTTGTGGCCGTAAGTAAAATTATAGCTCCAATTCTGTTAATTACATCCTTATTAATAGCATTTGTATGGATTTTCTTTGGAATTTTATAGATACATTGTTAATAAGGTATATGAAATTACCCAAGTAAAGAAAAACGGTGAAATTCCATCCCATAACCATTGGGTGAAACCGGAAATTTCATCGCCAGCTATCTTTTGAGAAAACTGACCTACAAAGTACAATATAATTAATGCAACAAAACCTGCAGCGATATCATTTTTAAAACCCATCCAACCTTTTGTTAAGACTGTTGAAATGCCTGCTGCAATAAGCCCAAAAACAATATGAATACTAGTAACTTTAATAGTAGTGTCCATTGATTACCTCCATAATTAAATATATTAATATAATTTTAGTGATTATAATATATTAAAGTATTGATTAAATTAAAGGTGTTTATAAAATGAAATCCATGTCCAATGTAGATGTTTATACAATAAGTCATGAATTAAATAAATTACTGAGTGGGGCGAGAGTAGATAAATCCTTCCAGCCCACCAAAGATATAGTCGTTGTGAGATTTCATGTTGCCGGAACGGGTAGGGTGGATTTAGTAATGCAGTCAGGCTCCAGAATCCATACAAGCCAATATCCCCTTGAAAATCCCACTATCCCACCTTCTTTTCCAATGATTTTAAGAAAAAGGATTAAAGGAGCACATGTGGAAAGCATAACCCAACACAACTTTGACCGTGTAATTGAAATAAGAGTCAAAAAGGACCAGTACTACACAATTATCGTGGAGCTGTTTGATAAGGGAAACATTATCCTTTTGGATGAAGAAAACAACATTATACAACCTCTTAAAAGAAAACTTACAAGCGAAAGAGACATCAGCTCCAAAAGAGAGTATTCATTTCCGGAAGAAAGAGGTATAAACCCTATTGATATCACAGAAGATGAATTCAAAGCATTGTTTTGTGAGGACAGTGACGTTGTAAGAACACTAGCAAGAAACGGTCTGGGCAGCCTGTATGCAGAAGAAATAATAAAAAGAGCCAACGAAATAACTGAAATAGACAAGAACGTTTCGAACAATGAACTGAGCGACGAACAGAAATCAACATTATTTGACGTACTTAAGGAATTGTTTACAAGTCTGACAGACGGATCAATCAAACCTCAGATAGTGAAAAATGACAATAAAGAAGATGTGGTTCCGCTTGACCTGGTAAAATATGAGAATTTTGAGAAAACATACTATGACAACTTTAATGAGGCATGTGATGAATTTTATTCCAAAAAAATAAACACCGCAATAAAAGACGTTAAAGAATCAGCATGGAATAAAAAAGTAAACAAGTTTGAAAAACGATTACGTTTACAAGAAGAAACACTTGATAATTTTAAAACTACAATCGAAGAAAGCCAACATAAGGGAGAAGTAATTTATTCTAATTACACCACCATTGAAAATATAGTCAATGTTGTAAACACAGCAAGGAGTAAGGACTATTCTTTTAAAGAAATTGGAAAAACACTGAAAAAAGCCAAAAAAGAAGGAATGGCTGAAGCGCAAATCTATGAATCAATCGACCCATTAGGAGTATTGACATTGAATATTGATGAGACTTCAATAAACATAGATCCAAAACTGACAATACCAGAAAATGCCGAAAATTACTATGAAAAAGCCAAAAAAGCTAAAAGAAAAAGTAAAGGTGCGCTAATAGCTATTGAAAATACCAAAAAACAACTCGAAAAAATCAAAGCTAAAAAAGACATAGCCATGGAACATATAGCAACCCCTAAAAAAAGAGTTAAGAAAAACCTGAAATGGTATGAAAAACTAAGATGGTTTATAAGCTCCGACAACATTTTAGTGATTGGAGGGCGTGACGCAAACTCAAATGAAAATGTGGTTAAAAAATATTTGGAACCTAACGACATTTATCTGCATGCTGATATACATGGTGCAAGTTCAACCGCCATAAAATTAAATGGTAGTGAATTAAATGACAATATCCTTAAAGAATCAGGGGAGTTTGCAGCTTCATTTTCATCTGCTTGGTCGAAAGGCTTCACATCCCAAGACGTGTTTTGGGTACGTCCAGACCAGGTTTCAAAAACACCTGAAGCGGGAGAATTTTTAGCCAAAGGGTCATTTGTAATAAGGGGACACAGAAATTTTATTCGAGGTGCAAGATTAAAACTGGGTATTGGAATAGTGGACTACGAGGGTAAACGTATAATGGCCGGACCGATTGATGCAGTGGAAGCCCATTGTGAAAAATATGTTGTTTTAAAACCAGGATTTACAAAAAAAGAAGCAATAGCTAAAAAAATCATCAACAAGATAAATGAAGATGACTTGCTGACACTTGATGATATCATAAGGGTATTGCCAACCGGAAAATGCGATATCGATGAAGAATATCATCAAAGAAAAAAATATGAAAAAAATTATTAATCCTGATAATCTTCAGGATTATATTCAAAGTATTCATCAGGATTCATAACCACAATATCAATATTTGGGTTAAACTGACTGACGAAGTTTGCAAATATTGCAGGGTCCTGCTCTATAGGCGGGAAAGTATTGTAATGCATTGGAATAACTACTTTAGGATTCATCCACATGGTTGCAAGTGCCGCTTCAAACGGACCCATTGTAAATTTGTCCCCAATAGGAACCAACACCACATCAGGTTTATATATATCGCCTATGATATCTTTCATATCACCGAACAGACCTGTATCTCCTGCATGGAAAATTTTAGTACCATCAGCAAAAGTTATCAAAAAGCTTGCTGCACTTCCCCCAGGAACAATTTCCTCTACAATGTCTATGTCAGAGGAATGTTTAGCATCAAGCATTGTGAATTTAATATCCCTAAATATAAATGAACCGCCAATATTAACGCTGATATTGCGAATTCCTTGTTTAGCTAAAAAGAGTGAAATCTCATGGATACATGCAATTGGGGCATTAGTGTTGTTAGAAATCTCTAATGCATCGCCAAAATGATCTGAGTGACCGTGAGTGAGTAAAATAATATCTGGATTAATTTCTTCAACAGGAACTTCGCAAACGGGATTGTTACTGATAAAAGGATCAATCAAAATCTTAACGTTATCATCACTGATTATTTCAAATGCGGAATGACCTAACCATCGAATTTCCATTAGGCTGTTCCTCCCATAGCATTAATAATTACAGTTTCATCTAAATTTGAAGCAATATTCCAAGTTTTTTCAAAATCTGCTCTGATATTTGAAATGGAAGTCCTATCATGGTAGATAGCACCGTATTCAAAGTCATTCTGACTTTCGGAGATGATCATTGCATGAGAATCATCAGTTATCAAATTAACAGTATGCACTTTAGGAACTGTCTTGATATGTACCCCTTGTTTTAAAAGGGAAGATATTAAAAACATGTAAGACATGTCTGATAAATCAAATTCATCGATGATAACCCTTGAATAAATTGTTGGGACATGAGATAAGAATCTGTCTGATAAATCATTTAATGAAGGAATTTCCAACATGATTTCCTTGTTGACATGAATTGCAAGTTGATCGAAAGCCTCTTGAGAAGACATCAAACCGGTATCTGAAATTACATAACTTTTAAGCAGTTTTGGAACCGGTAAACTTTCAGGATTATTAACATCAATTTTAATTTCCTGGTCCCTTACAACTTTAGGCTCCGCTTTGACTTCGTTTTCAGGTAAATTATGAACAGGAATGACTGGTTCTTCAGCCAGTTCACGCATAATTTCATCAGATTTGTCTAATTCATCCCTAAATTGAGGAACTTCTTCTACAAAGTAATCTCCCTGACGTTTTTTAGGGGACCTTGTAACCTTTAAAGGTCTATCATAACTAGGAGTGAAATCCAGCTGTCTGTTAAAACTAACATCCGCCGGCTCATCATTTGAACTGACGTCAAAAACTGCCTTAGGATTTTCTTCATAATCTTCTCTTAAAAATTGACTGGTATCAGTTGTAGGTTCA
The DNA here is from genome assembly GCF_045541095.1 of Methanobrevibacter sp. Lineage (GTDB taxonomy): Archaea > Methanobacteriota > Methanobacteria > Methanobacteriales > Methanobacteriaceae > Methanocatella. The sequence goes on along the minus strand of NZ_JAZQIJ010000103.1, from coordinate 419 downwards.
AAGTCATCCAATACCAAATCATCATAGCCCTCGTCACCATAATCATTGAAGTTGCGTTGAGCGCTTAAGGAAGGAATATTCCCTTTTGATTTTTTTTCAGACTTACCTAAAGAAGGCCTGTTATATTCATCAGACTTTAAAAAATCTTTTAACATATTAGTAGTCCTATCAGCATTGTATTCAACAAAATAGCTAATAATCAAGATTATTCCAACAATTGAAATGATAAGACCCACTATTAATAACAGATCCAGTAAGTTATAAACACTTGTCTCATATGCTATGAGAATACCAATTACAAATAAAATAAAACCTGAAACTAATTTTATTGTATTTCCCACGTTTTCACCCTTATCGTTTATTATCACTCTATATTTAACTATTTAATTTATTTATAGTTTATATCGTCAAAACAATAC
>NZ_JAZQIJ010000102.1:0-10133 GCF_045541095.1 Methanobrevibacter sp. | reverse complement strand
ACATTGTTAATTTAAATATTTTCATGATAATTATTAAATTTTTTAACAGGCCTTTGTTCATTATTTTAAGAAATTTTAACTTTTGAATGAGTATTTAACAATTGTCTGAGGGGTTATTCAGTTAAATATTCATTTTAAATAATTTCTTTTTGAGCATTTTTGGGCAGGAATATTTTTTTTTCATTTAATAAAAAATTAGGATTTTTCACAAATCATTCAATTTATATATTCCGAAAATAATATATAAATTAGATTAATATTAATGAGGCATTAATCATGGTTGTTAAAATTAATGAGAACTATCTTAAATTAAAAAGCAGTTATCTTTTTGTAGAGGTTGCAAGAAGAGAATCAGAATTCGCAAAAGCACATCCTGAAGCCGACATCATCAAGATGGGTATTGGGGATGTAACAAAACCATTAGTTCCATCAGTTGTCAAAGCATTTAGGAATGCTGTAGATGAAATGGGAAATGCAGAAACTTTTATGGGATATGGTCCTGAACAAGGTTATGATTTTTTAGCTAAAGCTATTATTGAAAATGATTTTGAGCCATTAGGAATTTCACTTGATTTAAATGAAGTATTTATCAGTGATGGAGCTAAATGTGATACAGGTAACATTCAGGAAATATTCGGAATTGACAACAAAATCGCAGTAACCGATCCTGTTTACACAGTTTACGTTGATACCAATGTAATGGCCGGAAGAACCGGTGAAATGGGTGACGATGGAATGTATGAAGGATTGACCTATTTAAAATGTAATGCTGATAATGGATTTGTTCCAGAACTTCCATCAGAACCAGTAGATATTATTTATCTCTGTTATCCAAATAATCCTACAGGTACAACCCTTACCAAAGACCAATTAAAAGTCTTTGTTGATTATGCTAAAGAAAACAAAGCAATCATCTTATTTGATGCAGCTTATGAAGTATTCATAAATGAAGAAAATGTTCCTCATAGTATTTATGAAATAGAAGGTGCAAAAGAGGTAGCTATTGAATTTAGAAGCTTTTCCAAGACTGCAGGTTTTACCGGAACCCGTTGTGCGTACACAATTGTTCCTAAGGAACTGAAAGGATATGATTCAGAGGGCAATGAAGTAGAAATCAATCCGTTATGGAACAGAAGACAAACCACTAAATTTAACGGAGCATCTTATCCTGTTCAAAGGGCTGCTGAAGCTACATACTCCGCTGAAGGTAAAAAAGAAATTCAAGAAGTTGTTGCATATTATATGGAAAATGCTAAGCTCATCCGTGAAAGCTTAACTGATTTGGGTCTTGAAGTTTATGGTGGAGTTAGCTCCCCTTATATCTGGGTAAAAACTCCAAACAATATGGATTCATGGGACTTCTTTGACATATTGCTCAATGAGGCAAATGTTGTTGGAACTCCAGGTTCCGGATTCGGTCCAAGCGGAGAAGGATATTTAAGACTCACTGCATTCAATACTTTAGAAAATACTAAAGAGGCAATGGATAGAATTTCAAAACTAGAATTTTAGGTGTTAAATTTGAAAGCAAAATTTGAAAAACCTGTACAGATAGAAGAAGGAGACTCATTTAAAGTAGTTTTATCCAAATATGGTGCATTAGCTTTAGATAAACAAGAAAATTTATCAGATTTAATTCAAGACACTGTTGGGGAATTGGATATCGAAAAGGAAATTATTTCATTTGATGATATTGAATTGCCTGTTCAAATTTTAGGTTTTTACACAGAAGAACATAAACAGTGGGCATGGGCTTGGGATAATGAAGACATATTTGGAGGCAATTTAATCAAATCTGCCATTCAAATGAAGGCAATAGGTGAAGAATTTGATATACCTGAATTCAAATCCCCTATGCTTAATGCAAATTTCGATGACTGTCATACTTTAGCGATGATGTCAATTGCCATTTTGGGAATGGACGGTTATTATGCTGTATCTGAAGGGGATATCGATATATTTGTAGCTATTGAATCTGATTTAATTGAAGAAAACAATTCCGTTCAAAAATTCAGAAATATATTTGCAACATTCCAAAGAAATTTCAAAATATATCCTAAAATTGCATTTGAATCATATACAAAGCTTAAAGGTTACATCCACAAACCTCATGATGATTTTGCTGTAGCTAAGTTAGGTGAAAGCAGAATTATCGTCGGATTTACTGAAAGGGGCAATGTAACTCATATTCAAATGTTGCTGGAAGAAGATTAATGATATTATGAATCAGGATTTAGTTGAAGAAATTGAATACATGATAGATTTGCTGACTAAATCCGGCTTTTTTAATTTAGATGAAATCATTGAAATATTGGAGGATCAGTTCATTGAAGAAGAAATTGATTTTTCCCAATATGACATTTCTTTGAATGATTTTGATAATCTTAATTTTAATAGGCTGGAAAGGGTTTTCACTAATCTTAAAAGCAAAGATATCATTGGAATTCACAACTGTGGTTTTGATATTGAAGAAGGTGTTGCAGATACATTTGAACTTTATGTTCATTTGATAAATAATAAATTCAAACCAATTGGCTTTTGCTTTTACACGTTTGAGGATGTTGAGGAAGCCATAATTGACGATAAACTAAAAATCACCTTTGGTGATTTTGAAAATGATGAAAGCAAAGCATTGGGAATTGGCGAAACTGTTCGTGATGCTTTGGAAAGTGAAGGCTTCTCCATAATCTGGGATGGTACAGTTAACAACCAAATAGAAATTAATCCATTTAAATGGGACAAATCATATGATGAAGAAAAAGATTATGAGATTGAAGGAGCATATGATTGTTTTACAGGCAAATAGGTGTTTAAATGAATGTTCGATCACTTAAATTAATTCGTGATGTAATAATTAATTCCGGAAAGATTACTTCTATAGAAATTGCTCAGGATTCAATATATATTGAATTCAAGGATGTGGAGCTCGGTGTTCCTAAGGAAAGTGAAGATTTTCCTTTGACTGTCCGTTTTGCAGTTGATTCATTCATCACTGCATTTTACAATAATATTTGGGATATTGATTTTTTGGCAAAATACGATTTTAAAAACCAGCTCCTGAGTGAAGAGGTTTACTTGGATGTGGTTGATGTAAGATTTATTGATTTTGAATACCTCAATAAGTTTTTCTATAACTTCAAAAAGGAAAAGACAATTTCTGTGGTAGATGATTTCAGCATCCACAATATCAGAAACGACTTCTTCATGCTTATTGAAACAAAAGAAATAGCTATTGCTGTCGGTGGGGATCAGATGGATTTCTTCACCAAATACGAAAAGCTTGATGATGCTTCACTTAGGGAATTGTCTAATGAATGGATGCTTTATTTCCTGAAATATCACCTTAAAAGGAACCTGATTAAAAATCCTATGTGTGAAAATCATCCATTAAACCCTAAAAAATAATTATTTTAAAAAAATTAGTTAATAGATATTTTTTAATAATATCTATCTATTCTTATTTTAATGTTGATTTTGCCCGGTGATGTAATTGTAGGCATTCTTCACGCCGGAAACAAAACCGTTATACTCCAGATTGTGAATATTATCTATGTCATCATAGACTCTGTTGTCAATTTCTTTTATGAAAGTGGAGTTTTCATAGTCTAGAGTTGTGAAGTAATGTACCTGGATTGTATAGTTAGTATCCTCTTTGGAAAATACGTAGTTAACTCCAATATGATTCCAAACTTCCTCATTGTCCCTTGAAGGATTTGAGAAATATTGTTTTGAAATAGGAATTCCTGATTGGGTTATGTTCTCATTTTTTAAGACTTTATAATTCCCGTTTTCCATTGCCTTGAATTTGGCTTGTGAGACGGATGTGATGTGGTCTTCAGGCCAGTCATCCCAATAATCAATAAATACATATCCATTTGTTAATCCGGAAGGAGTTTTAGTTTGGTTTGTCAGTTTCAGGTCTTGTGTCTTGTTCCATCCCTGTGGAATATCTGTCAAACTGTGTCCGAACTCAACGGAATTGTTCCCTGACTGGAAACTTAGAAAGGTATTTATTCCATTGATGTTCACTGCAATAAACACGATAATCACTATAACGATGCAAACATGGTATATGTCTTTTTTTCTCATGAATCTTTTCCTCCCTTATGAACTGTCTTATCCCATTTTCTTTCTTTTCTTGTCATCATGGTGTACATTGTCAAGAAAAACAATGGAATTAAGTGGAAACAATAAATATAATACTTCACCATGTCCTTGATGAATTCAACCGGACCTAGCTTGTCTCTTAAAAGTGAAAGTATGATTCCTGGGAAAAATGCAATTGCGGACAATATCCCCACGATTATTGGAGCTTCCATCCTTATAAGGGTCACATTTTGGAAAAAGAACCAAGATATTGCATTTAAGAGTGTAATTACAAATCCGAAAAAGATCAGCAGGTTGAAACTATAGAATGAAATATGTTCTATGACATTGAATTTTTTAAGTAATGAAAGTTTTGATCTTATAATCTGAGGAAGGTATACGAACAATGTCTCAAAGTTTCCTATTGCCCATCTGGTCCTTTGTCTGAAAAATGGTCTCCATGAAGTAATTGCTTCCTGATAAATTGCACAATCTCCGCAGTAACGGATTTTCCCACCATTTAGAATTATTTTAATCGCTAAATTCAAATCTTCAGTTACAGCAAAACCATCCCATTTTCCGCATTCGATAATTGCTTGTTTTTTAACGAATTGCCCATTTCCACCTAAAAATCCGGTAAATTTGAGATTGTCTTTTGCAATTAATGTGTTACCGAATGTTGTAAACTCAACATGCTGCATACGGGCCAAAAAGTTTTCATTTTTGTTAAACATTTTAACCCTTGACTGCACACCATCTATGTCTTCGTCCAGATATGGGATTATGATTTGTAAAAAGTCAGGTTTGACTTGTGTATCAGCATCAAAAACACCGATTATGTCTCCTCTGGATAGTGTCAGTGCATCATTTAAAACGAAACCCTTACCTTTTCCTGAACGTGGAGGGTGTCTTGTAACAATCTTGAGTTGAGGATAATCTTTTTTTAAGCCTGCTAATATTTTCCCAGTACTGTCAGTAGAACCGTCGTTAACAACGATTAGTTCGTATTGAGGCGCACCGTCAACATGATAATCAAGTCCGCAAACGCTTCTAACTGTCTGTTCGATTGTAAATTCTTCGTTGTGTGCTGGAATAAATATGCTTACAAAAGGAAGTGTTTCAAGTGGTTTAACTCCAGCCTGTTTTTTCATGCTGAAAATTGAATTGAAAAGCATTGCGGCTGCAGGGATTAGAATCACCCACTGAAGCCATGTTGCATTTCTTGACAGGACGGCTATTATGATTAATGAAATACTCAAAATCAAAAGTAAACTTGAATCTGACTTTTCTATCAGCAATTCTAGGCTTTTTTCATTTATTCTGCTTTCTGCCTCTTTAACAGTAAGGAGATTTTGTTCATGTTTTTTAATGGCAACTGCCATTTCCCTTTGAAGTTCTTCCTTATCCAAAGGCTGGAGAAGGTATCCGTATGGATTGTTCATCAGCAGGTTATCAATTGTCTCATTGAACAGCTCTCCAACTATGACTATCAGAGGAATATTAAAGAGTTCCAAATCGTCTGTCAGTTGAATCAGGTCAATGCCTTCTATGTCGGCATCTAGGAATATGAGATTTGCTGATAATTCATCCAGCTTTTTAAAAATTTCGTCTTTGTCGGAAGCTGAACCTATATGTTCATAGTCATAGTCTTCAACATATTCCTTGATTTCGGATAATAACTCTTCGTTAGAGCTGATTGAAAATATTCTAGGTTTTCCTTCAATTAGTTGGTATTCAGTCATTTAAAATCAATTATTCTGTAAATCCGCTGGCTTCATTAATTCTCTTTTCTTCTAATTTAGCTCTGTTGATTGTGATTTTAAGAGTTTTGTCTAATTTTGATATGTCATAAGGCTTTGAAACAAATCCGTATGATCCCTTCACATTGGATTTTTCAAAGGTGTCTGTATCTGTGTTTGCGGTAAGGTATATGATTGGAATTCTTAACTCTGAGATTATTTCTGCAGCTTCAATTCCTTCCATGTCTCCTTTTAACTTAATGTCCATTAAAACAACGTCTGGAACGGTTTCTGCAGCTCTGTCAATAGCATCTTGGCCAGTGTCCACTGTATCGACAATTTCATATCCCAAATCTTCTAAACTGTATTTCAAATCTAGTGCAGTAATCGCTTCGTCTTCTACAATTAATATTCTTTCATTCATTTTAAACCTTCCTTTTCAATAAATTTGTTTATTTGTTTTTTTATATAAATTTTAAGTGTCAATTTAGTATATATTTTGAATTGATTAACCTTCAATAGTGTGTTCCATGTTTAATGGGAATGTTAACTTATATCCGGTTCCAATTTCATGTTCATATAATTCTATATGTCCATCAAGCTGTTTTGTTAGATTTTTAATAATCTCACAGCCCAGGTTTTTGGTAATCTTATCTGGATTTTCTATTCCGACTCCATTGTCTTTAAGAGTTAATTCACCGGTTTGGTTATCTAATTTTTTAATTCTCTTGTATATTTTCTTATTAGGCATTGATTTGTCAGGGAATGCATGTTTTATCGCATTCATTGTCAGCTCATCAATTACTAAAAGTAATGGTGTGATAACTTCTATTGTCAGATTCAAATCTCCGTCAACTTCAGAAACAAATTCAATTCCATCTCTTAAACCAATTAAACTTCTTAACTGACTGTCTTGGTCGGTAATGTACTCTTTCAGATTGATGTTTTTAAAGTCAGTGGTATTATAGGTTTTTTCATGCAAAATTGCAAGTGAAGAAAGCCTGGATTGCATATGGTCGATGATTATGTCTGGTTTATCTTTATATGCTCTTTTTTCCAGGTTCAGGAAACTGTTTAACACCTGAAGGTTGTTTTTAACTCTATGGTGAACTTCCTTAATCAGGACTTTTTGATGTTCGTTTGCTTCAATTAATTCCAATTGCTTGGTATACTCTTCGGTGATGTCGGTTAAAAATCCAATACTGTGGATTTCTGTTCCGAATTCAAATCGCTCAATATACATTTCACAGGATTTCTGGTAGTTTTTATCACCATGGGCATTGTATGTGAAATTAACATTAATTTCATCATTCTCACCGTCAATAAATTGTAGCAGTTTGTTTCTCACATCCTCTTCAACAATATTTGCCAACACTTCTCTTGAATGTTTATATTCTGATGGGTCAACTTCAATAATGTTGTAAAAACCTTCTGAAAATTCATATTGCTTAAGGTTTAACGGTTCAATCATCAATGCTAATCTTTTGCTGTTTTTAAAACCTTTTAGCAAGTAATCAACAGGTCTTGTTATCTTTCTGTTAGATTCTGTACTTACATCTTTCATTAAACCGTAACGGCTAATCAGATTTCCATTTTCATCAAATTTAGAATATAAATTTATTTCAATATATTTTAGTGTACCGTCATGGGTTCTGATACGTATGACTGCCTCATAGGAAGTTTGACCGTTATCAAGAATTTGCAGAATTTTTTCAATCAATGGTCTGTCAGTAGGGATTACGAGGTCAAATACGATATTGTAATATTCGTCGTTTTCTTCTCTTCCCCGGTTAATGATATTGTAAATACCTTGGGTCCATGTGTATTTGTCATTGATTTTATAATAGCTTCCGGTTTGGGAGAAATACTCGATTAGATTGGCTTTTTCATCGTATCTGTCTTCATCGGAAGTGGTTAATTTATGTTCGCGATTGGCCCTGTGGTCTGAAACTAAAATGAGTTTTCCCATATCCGAAATAATTGTAACATTTGAAAATCGGGAAAGTTTCTCATGATAGTGATAAAAGAACCTTAATTTAACTTTATTTTGAGTTTTATATACTTCTCTGAGGGGTTCGGCCAACACTTCGAAAAATCCGGGCGATACTTTACTAAGCAAACGCCCGACAACGTCGTCTTGGTGGATATGTCCTCTTACAAGGGCATTTAAACCTAATCTATGAACAATAAAGTCTTCTCCATCATTGTGCGGGATGAAAATATCAATATCATTTGTTATGCTATCTAATGTTTTTTCGAAAGGAAAATTAGGTAAATCAAACTCTTTTGGAGCAGATTGATACAAATCTTCCTCTTTAATGTCGTACATACGTACTTCTAATGTATCTTCTAGTTTTCTGTAAAGTTTTTCAATTCTCATTCTCAACCCCTCCGTTTCCAAGGTGATATTCAAGTGTATGTTCGAAACTTGTTGGGAATGTTATCTTGAATCCGGTTCCAACATCACAATCTAAAAGTTCAATTTTTCCGTTGATTTGTTTTGTTAAACTATTTACAATCTCCCATCCTAAATTGTGGTGGATTAATGCTTCAGGATCTTTTAAACCAACTCCATTATCATATAATATTAATTCACAAATGTACTTATCAATTATATTGATCTTTTTACCTATTTTTTTATTTTTCATGTCCGGGTCTGGGAATGCATGTTTTATTGCATTCATTGTCAGCTCATCAATTACCAAAAGTAGAGGGGTAATGATTTCAATTGTAATGTGTATGTTAGGGTCCACATCTGAAGTAAACTCAATATTTTTTGTACCGAATAATGTTTTGAGGGTTTCGTCTTGGTCCTCCAGGTAATCTTTGAGATTGATGTTGATAAAGTCTTCAGTATTGTATGTTTTTTCATGAAGCAAAGCAAGTGAAGACAGACGTGCTTGCATATTGTCTAAAATACGATTAGGATTATCTCCATATGCTCTTCTTTCAAGGTTTAGGAAACTGTTAAGTACCTGCAGGTTGTTTTTGACCCTGTGATGGACTTCTTTAATTAAAATATTTTTATTTGCATTTGATTTAATCAGCTCTTGTTGTTTTTTACGTACAGCAGTGATGTCTGTTAAAAAACCGATACTGTGTTCTTTATTACCGTATTTGAATTTTTCAATGAACAATTCACAAATTTTTGTATTTTCTTTATCTCCTTTGACATAATATGTAAATATCCTGTTGACTTCATTGAGTTCTCCATTGAGCAGTTGTTTCAATTCGTTTTGCACATCTTTTTCAGCGATGTTATCAAGAATCTTTTCGCAGTGGATGTATTCCTCTTTAGGAACTTCAATCATGTCATAAAATCCTTCACTGAATTCATATCTTTTGCTTAACGGTTCGATAAGAAGTGAAAGTTTTGTATTGTGGTTAAAACCGTTCAGCATGAAATCAACCGGTCTTGTCATGTGCTTGTGTGAATCTACACTGACATCTTTAAACAGTCCGTAATGACTTATTTCCTCACCGTTTTCATCAAATTTGGAATAAAGATAGGTGTCCAAATATTTTATTGTACCTCCAGGTGTTTTGATTCTTATAATATTTTCATAAGTGTCAGTTTCAGGGCTCATGGTTTCAAGCAATTCTTCAACAAGCGGTTTGTCCTCTGGAATCACTAAATCAAAAATAATATTGTAGAAGGCATCTTCGGCCTGTTTTGAACGGTTGATGATGTTATATATTCCGGGAGTCCATGTAAATTCATTTCGTGTTTTATAGTAGCTTCCGGTTTGTGAGAAGTATTCTATCATGTTGGCTTTGTTTTCAATTTCCTCTTCGTGCTGTTCTTCTAGAGTTTTAACTATTTCTGGTGTGTTTTTATAATCGGAAATTGCATATATTTTGCCGTTATCCCGAAGTATATCTACATTTGCCAGTGTTCGAATTTTATCGCTTACATAATGGAAAATTCTCATAACTTTTGGGCATTTTGTCTTAAATACTTCTTTAAATGGTTCTCCAAAAATTTCAAAATAAAATGGCGAAAGTTCACTCAGTTTCCGCCCTTCAACGTCTTTCAAGTTTACATTTGCTCTTTCTAAAAGATTCCAACCTATTCTTTCAATAATAAAATCTTCACCATCGTCAATCGGTAAGAATACGTTAATGTCAGAAGGAATATGCTTCATGACATTGCTGAATGCAACCTTTTCTGGTTTTCTTACTTGAGGTGCATCCTTGTTAAGCAGTTGAACCTTATCAAAATTATAAACTCGTACTTCTTCAATTTTTTCCAATTCCTTATATTGCTTTTCAATATGCATAAGAATTACCTTGAGTTTATTTATATGT
>NZ_JAZQIJ010000101.1:0-11861 GCF_045541095.1 Methanobrevibacter sp. | reverse complement strand
ATAAGTAATTTTTTGTGCAATTCATCCATGACCTAAGAGGTCATGGTATTCTTGCAATATTTTTGATAAAATATAAATAATTTAAATATTTTACGATACAATATTAATATATGAGCGAATATGCACAGTGGGATTCGAAATGGGCATTCATTTTTGCAATGATTGGTGTTGCAATAGGCCTTGGAAACATCTGGAGATTCAGCTATGTAGTCTACTCCAACGGTGGAGGGGCATTTTTCATCCCATATTTTGTAGCAATAGCTGTTATGGGAATTCCATTTCTTATACTGGAGTACGGCATAGGATTTTCATTCAAGCGGTCGTTTTCGGAAATACTTAAAAAGATTAATCCGAAATTTGAATTCATAGCGTGGATACTTATTTTTTCAATCACGATTGTTCTGATGTACTATATGGTAATCATCAGCTGGGACATGTTCTATATAGGAAGCAGCCTGACATTCGGTTGGGGAGGCGATACTGCACTATACTTCGTGAAGAATGTCGGCGGAACAGAAAACCTATCATCATTTGGAGAATTCTTCATCCCGGTTGCAATATGTGTCATTATAAGCTGGGCGGCCCTATGGTTCATATCACACAAGTCCATCGACAAGGGAATTGGACTTGCATCCAAAATCATGATTCCACTGGTTTTCATAATTATGGCTGCCATTGTCGTATACTCACTTACGCTACCTGGGGCATTCATCGGAATCGATGCGCTGATTAAACCCAATTGGGCAGGACTTCTTGACATAAACATATGGCTTACAGCATTTTCACAGATTATATTCTCACTCGGAATGGGTGAAGCCCTAGCATTAACCTATGCGAGCTATCTTGCCGACAATTCTCAGCTGACCGACAATGTGCTATTTATAATCGCATCAAACTCAAGTTTTGAGATATTCACCGCATTTGGAGTATTTTCCATATTAGGTTATATGACTGCAACATCAGGAGTTCCCCTAACTGAAATTGTAAGTGAAGGAACAGGACTTATATTTGTAGTATTTCCAAAAATCTTCAATCTGATGGGTGTGGCCGGACGCATACTTGCACCCCTTTTCTTTATAGCAGTATATTTTGCCGGAATGACATCTTCATTCTCATTTTTAGAAGTTGAAATCGGAACCATTTCAGCAAAATTCAACATGAGCCGAAAAAAGACAGCAACAATATTGTGCATTATCGGATGTGCAGGTTCAATGATTTTCACCTGTGGAATGAGCAGCTATCTTGTAGGAATTGTCGATTCTTTCATCAACCAGTTTGCAATACTTCTTCTGGTTGCGATTCAGTGCATCATCTTCGGATGGTATTTCGGTGCAGAGAAGCTGATACCTGTATTGAACGAAAAGTCAAGGATAAAAGTGGGATCACTATGGGTAAATGTAATAAAATACGTGCTTCCTGTCCTGATTGTAATAATGTGGATTATTGGAATCATAAATCTGTTCATGAGCTCCAATTCATTTGAAATTACAGTTGATGTTCTGATAATGGTGGCAGTCGTAGCCGTGTCAATCATTTTTTATAAAATCAGAACTCCAACCAACAGCTGATTTTTTTCACATGCTCTCTGTTAAAACATTCAAAACTTATTCTTCCATTTTATATATCAGTTCCTTTTTTACAATATAATCAACTAGTTTAGGAGTATATTTTTTCAGTATAGGAATTTTATTCATATACTGACTGAAAAAGCTTATATCACGTTTTGTTAAAACTTTTAACCTTATTAATGATACGATATAAACGGAACTGCCAATTAAAATTCCTACAATCAAACCGATTAATGTTTTAGGAATTATGAAACAAACTGCCATCAAAATCAGATTGCAGGCCAATACCAGGAATATATTTTTCCAAGGAATTGATATTTTGGTAGTTCTAATTACAAACAGCATTATGACAATCATCAATATTCCTGTGGTTATTGTTGTAGCTATGGCAGCACCAATAATTCCCATCATTTCTACAAAAACCGCATTCAATGCAACATTCATTACAGTACCTAAAAGCAGAATATACATCGGCAGTCTGGGATTTCCGGTACCCTGAAGTATGCTGCTGCTAATCATATATACGCTATAAAAAGACATTCCTATTACTAAGATACTTAAAACTCCTGATCCTGGAGAATAAACGTTTCCAAACAGCAGCTGAATAAGAGGCATGCTGAACATGCTTATAATTACACACATCGGAATAACTGTAAGAATGCAATATCTTAAACAGTCCACAACATATTCCTGCAATAATTTCTGATTTTTTAAAACATAAGCTTCCGCTGTTGCAGGAAGCAATACTGTTGAAATTGAAAGTGAAATAACTAATGGAATTCTTGAAATAGGGTCAGCAGCATTATAAAACCCTACATCGGTAGATAACATTAAAACACCTATGACCAATGTGCCAACATCATAAATTGCCATTTCAGATAATGCAGTAATAGCTACAGGCACTGCAAAACAAATCAACATCCATAACAATTTTAATTCTTCTTTAAAACTTAAATTCAATGAATCCTGTGAATAAAACATTGGACTGATAAATTTTTTATACAATAACACTGCAGTTACGGCCGAAACTATAAAACCGAATGCTCCTCCCAGTACAGCCCCCATGGCATATAATCCGCAATAAACAAATACGACTGCAAAAACAATTGTTGCCAGTTGTTCTGCCATCCTATTATATACAGTGTATTCATTTTTATAAACACCCTGAAATGCGCCTCTCATAGCTCCTACAATTACACTAAAAGGAGTTATTAGACTAACAGCCCTTAATGGCCATACGACCATAGGTTTGTGAAATATTTCATTTGCAATAAAATCTGATGAAAATAACAGTATAATGCTCAGCAATATTGCCATTAAAACCATGAACTTGGTTGCAGTATAAATAACTTGCCTGGTCAATGCTTTTTCATCTTTTGCATTGTATTCCGCAACATATTTTGATATTGCCGGAGGCAAACCGCCAGCAGATAAGATTTGGAATATTCCCTGAAACGGTAAAGTTAATCCATACAACCCATATCCTTCCGGTCCGAGCATTCTACTCATTAATAGTCTATTGATGTAACCTCCTACTCTAAAAAGTAAGTTACCTATTACTAAAATGAAACTATTCTTAAGTACCTTATTAGACATATTCTTCACTTATTGATTAAAATAAAATGTTTATATAACTTTATAAAAATATAATTATATATTTAGTATTTATTTTAGGCTAATTAACTATTTTATGGTAGATGATAATGGATTATAAAAAATATGATATTTTTTCACCAATGGTTTTTGTTCTATTGGTTATTGTTTATTTAATAGTTTCACAAGTAGCCTTTCATTATCATTTAAACAGGTTAGTTGGTGTTGATTTATACACTATTGGCGTAATATTCTTAGGACTTGCATTTTTTATCCTGGGAATTGTATTATCGAATTATTTTCTTAAGAATAAGGAAATTACTCTAAAATCTGAAAAAGTAGATAAAATTTTCTCGGAGCGTCTGGTTTTATCATTGGTAATAATCGGAATATTACTTCAAGTAGTGAATTTAATATATTTGGGCGGAATTCCTCTATTTAGCGGCTATCTTAAGGCACGCGCTGCAACAAGGATATGGCTATTAAGTTATCTGATCTTTTTGCCTTCGATTAATATTCTGCTTGCAAAATATGATAACAAAAAATATTATCTGCTGTTCATATTGGGCTTATTGCTGTTTGTATCTACCGGATACAGGACAACCGCAATGGCTATTGTAATAAGCGTATTGATAACATTGTATTATACTAAGGATTTGCCTTGGAAATACTTGATATTATCCATAATCGCCATATTTATATTGCTGGTGGCGGTGGGATTTATTGCGGTTAAATCAATTGAATGGCAAACCTGGAGGTCAACTCCAATCGAACTGTTATTCTATAGAGCAGGATATACTTTACAGGTCCTGGACCATGCAGCATTCATGCAGGGCAGCACCCACGGCCAATTATTATATAATACCCTGATGGGATTTTTTAAATCTTCAGATCCGAGGGTGATTGTCGGCTCAACAACATTAGGTTATGCGCATTCAACAACCTCAACCATTTTCGGACCGGCGCTGCTGGATTTCGGGTTAATTGCCATGCTAGTGCAAATGACAATCTTAGGAATTGTAATTAATCTAATTTATAAAGTACAGACCAATGTCAAAAGCATTTTTATTGGATTGTATGCAATATTGATGGCACATTTAATAATATGGATAGAAACCGGCCCTACCGATTTGGTCGTGATTTTATTCTATTTAATTTCAATAATCTTATTAATTTATCTAGTTACTATAAAAAAGGTGGAAAATAAATGAATATCGCTATTGTAGCAGAAACGGCTCCTGCAAAATCTTTAATTCCAGTCATTGAAAAAATTGATGCAAATATTTTATCCTTAACCCATAGTGAAGGGGCAATGGAATTATTGGCCCCTTACAGTAGCGAAATTTATTCCATAGGTGAAGGGCGTAGGAACACATCCAAAAAAAGAAGCAATTTCACAATCGCCAAACTGGTTTTAAAAGACACTATCCGCACATATAAAGCTTTAAAAAAACATCCTGTTGATTTAACAGTGACTTGTGGAAATGCAGGGGATGTGCGAAAAGGACTCGCAGCATCAAAAAAATTAAAAATACCCAAACTTCACATAGAACAGGACATTTATAATCCTATAGAAATGATGGCCTATGCGGATTTAATCACCGTTCCAAACAAGACCGCCATGAAACAGCTGGAAGAGCTGTATGACATTACAAATACTGTAAATATAAACGGATATCCTCTGGCGGAATACGTGAGCAGAGTTCCGATATTGGAAGCTGAAAAAATATATGAACAGTATCAGCATGATGATTTTTATGTTCTTTTTTTAGGCGGAGATACAAGAGCTTCAGACATTCCTGAAATAATTAAAGAAGTGGAAAAAATAGATAAAACAGTATTGGTCATCCCATACAGATTTGAAACATCCGCTATAGCTCCCCATATCACTAAAGACAATATTTTTATTATTGAGGGTTATGTGGATATGATTAGTCTGATGAATGCTTCACAGGGAGTGATTTACTGTGCCGGAATGGGAGTGACAATTGAAGTTGGCGCTTTAGGAGTTCCCGCAGTAAAAATTCTGGGTTTCCACACCCAACATGCAAGTAACGATCTGGCTTCGGAATTGGGAATAAATGTCGCATCTGCACATGATATAGATTATGCCGTTTCCAGGATGAGAAAACCCCAAGGTAAACGTTTAATTAAAAATGGCTGTAAAGCAAGCCTTAAAGTAGCTGAATTAACTGCAAGTATGGACTTATTTGACCAAAATTGTGGTGGCTTAAGTAGTTTAAGGAAAATCTGGAACCATAGAAAACAGTACCGATAATATATTCTTAATTATCCTATAGGAGATATTAAATATGAGTTTACTTGAAAAAGCAACAATTCTTCATAAAAGACATTTTCTCAATTGGCATGCAATTAAATCCTATGATGACGAATATGAATTATTAAATATTGCATTAAATGACAATAGATGGTTTTTACAGGGTTTTGCCCTTAATTTAGTAAATAAAGATTTTGATTTGGGCGATATTGACATAACATTAGATGCTCCCACCCCACAATATTATTTTAATCGCTTCAACAAATTTCCTTTTAATTTTGACTACTCTAAAGATTATCCAAAGTTTTGTGATGAAATATACTCCAAATTTAAAAAACACCCAAAATATAAATCAGAATATGTTTGGGAATTTGCAAAAATAGTTTTAAAAGAATTATTGGAAGAGGACAATGGTAAAAATTTAGATAAAGTTGACAATGATAAAGCATTAATTGAGATTGCCCTAACAACATATAATGAAGACCTGAAATATAAAATTATCCATAGATATGGTTTTGAATTATTTTCATATATGGCAAAACAAAGATTAGGATACAATATTTCAAAAGCATACCTTAAAAATTATCTAAATCAAAATACCTTAAAATATATTGCTCTTAATGATCCCAACAAATATGTTACATTAAAAGCAATTGAAAATATAAGTGATAATAATCTTTTATATGAAATATTTGAAAAAGCTAATATTGAAATTAGAATTAAATGCATATACAATATGACCGATTCAATGATGTTAAACAAGCTTTACAGGGACGATATGGAAAAACACAATTTACCCTATTCACTATTGCGGAACAGATTAGAAAAAGTCAACAATAATAAAATTAAAATTAAACCCCCAATTAGTCATTCTATTTGTTTAAACGAAGTAGATGCACTAATTAAAAATGCAATTTTTACCAATGAGTCCATTTTAGAATACATTATAAATAATTCATCAAAACCACTTCAAACTCAAGCATCAAATAAACTTAAAAATGAATATAAATTATTCAAAAAGGATATGAAAATAATTGCTATCAAAGAATTAGAATAGTTTGACTCCCCAGTTTCTACAACATCTACATTTCACCATCTATCAAAAAGCATTTTAAAGAAGATAGAATTGATTTAATTTAATTTTAAATAGTTATTATGCATATTAACAAAATAATTGATAAAATTAATGAAATAAAACATCATAAATAGCAAAAACAAAAGATTAAATGAATTAAGTTTTAATTACTTTTAGTTACAAAAATAGAAAACTTTATATAGTAACAAAAAGTAGGGCATCGAAAAATCATGTATTTACTTTCTTATCTAAATTTAAGCATGAAAAATTTCACTTATGAAGTAAGTGTAGTTTTAAATTTTATTTACAACCAGATATTCTGTTTGTCATTTCAGAAATAATGGCATCCAGAATTACCAAAGCGGTCAATTCAAAGGCCGTGCCTAATGGGGTAAGTGAAGTATAGTTTCCATGAATCTGGCGCTTCATGTAATTTTCATCATCCATTTCCTGATTTATTCTGCCTTTGACTGTAATTACGACATCTGCTATCATGCCTAAACTGGATTCGGGATATGATGTTATACCTAATACTTTAGAACCTCTCCCTTTTGCAATTTTTGCAGCAGAAACTATTGTATTGGTCTCACCGGAACCGGAAATGGCAACAAGACAGTCATTTTCACGAATTGCGGGAGAAATGGTTTCGCCTACAACATATGTACTAAAGGCAAGATAGGTCAATCTCATTGCAAATGATTCTGCAACAAGCCTTGATCTTCCAGCACCGACTAAATAAATGTTATCAGATTGAATGAGCACATCTTCAAATTCATTTAATGATTCTTCATCCAGATATTCCTTAGCACTTTCTATATTATTCAATATCGCATCAATAACATTATTAACTATCTCCATTCTCACCAAATCCTAAACTCAATATAATTAACTATGGTGGGGAATTTATTTATAATTAATGAAATTCGAAATCGGGCGTTTATCTATTGCTGTGTCGGGCCTTCAGTGCCATGTGTTTAATTGAAGGCAGGGCTGATTATTGTTAATGTTGGCTGTCAATCCCATCGTTTAATGTGGTCTGGCTCACATTAACATCACCCCTATTGCTTTTCAAATCCGATTTGAATTTTGGATATATATCAAATGGTTTGATTGTGGTGTTTTTGGAAATCCCTGCCGTTAATCTTAGAGCTTCAATCAGGCCAATACCAAATTCAAACAAAAAAGGGTAGGGATAAGACGGTTAATTCAGACATTAAATAATTGTTTATATAACCATTCAAAGAAATATACTTATAGGACTGTTAATTTTTAGCATGATTGAAACACTGGATTTGAGGGTTTGAAAATGTCTGAACTTGAATATATGAAATTGGCATTCGAAGAAATATTGTGGGCAATAAACAGAAATAAGTCTGTTATCAGAAGTCAGGAAAAGTTCATCGATGAGTTTTGCAGAATTATCTTATCCGCTTCAAATAGGAGAATTTCAAAGGAGGCAACTAGAATTTTCATTGCAGGTGTGGGAATTTCTAATTTGATTGCAAAATCATTTTCAAAGTCATTGATGGATTTGGGCTTTGTTGTATATATCTTTGGCGAACTCAATATGCCGCCATTAGGGAATGGGGACATTATCATTATAATTTCCAAATCCGGCAAGTCCAATTCTGTTACTCAGATAATTGAGGATTCCAAAATCGATGATATTGCTTTTTTAGCGGTATGTGGTAATGCCGATTCAGATTTGGCTCGAAAATCAGATGCAAAAATCGTTACCAAACATACACCTCAAAGATTAGTTTATTTAAGTGATGATGATGTTAAATTTTTCATCGAATCATTGCCTGGAAGTTTAATTAATTTTGAAAGTGATTATGAAATTAGGGAAAATATTGAATACTTGCCTAAGAGATCCACAGATTTGGCCGACAGATATCTTAATAAGTACATTAATAAGCTGCCTATTGAAATCAGGGGCATAGCTAATATTTACCGTCCGTTGGAATTAATCCTAAAGGGTGTATCTTTTGATTTGTCTTCATTGGTATTGCTTGATTCGGTAATCGTAAGGTTGATGTACTGTTTAAATCTGCGTGAAAATGATTTAATGGAGTATCATGATGTGTTCAACAGCATAGGATATTCGTCTTCATCCTCAAAAACTCCCAAATTTCAAAAAAATGGTCCTGTTGAAAGCAAACTGGTTCCGGGAGTTGGCAGAATTCCATTCCCAGCATATTCCGGAAGCGATCCGTTTATTTTTGTTAGCTATGCACATGCTGATTCGGGTCGTGTTTATCCGGAAATTAAAAGATTCTATGACCAGGGATATAATATCTGGTATGATGAAGGAATAGCGCCGGGAAATGAATGGTTGAGTGATATTTTGGAACATCTCAAGGCATGTGATTTGTATATAATTTTCGTAACGCAGAATTCAATCGATTCAATCAACGTTAAAAAAGAGTTCAAGTATGCCATCAACAAAGGAAAAAACATACTGCCGATCTATCTGGAAGATTTTGATGTAATTGAAATGGATGACGAATGGGAATATGAGCTGCACAACATTCAGGGGATATTGAAAACAACATTGGATGAAGAGGAATATGTCTATAAATACACTTCTGCATTAAGCCTATTCGGTTTTAAAATCAGAGATTGGGGTGGTGATGATTCCCGCCCTGTTATGATAAAGGACAAAACTTATAGGGAATATGGAAGAGGTGATTTTGTTGATTTGGATTCAAGCGAATATGAGAATAATTCAGCCAATAAGATTAATGTTTTGGCTTTTGATGAAATTTTAAAGAATGTGGACAATACGTTCAATGTTATCGATGCCCAATCTGAAGCCATCTGTAAATTCCGGGATGCAATCATTAAGGCAAAAACCAGAAGGGTAACATATCGTCCAAATAGAATTTTTGTTGTTGGTGTGGGTGTGTATGAGTTAATCGTTAAGGATTTTGCTAATAGATTGACTCATTTAGGATTCGGGGTTTATGTCAGTGGGGATTCTAATTGCCCTCCAATTTCTCGTAATGATGTTGTTATTGTTATTTCACAATCCGGCAAAGTAGGTTCACTTGATGATCTTATTGGTCAGTTAAAGTTGATGAACGTTAGGGTGCTGTCGGTTTGCGGAAACAAAAATAGTACATTGGCTAACTTGTCGGATGTTTGCATAGTTATTGATTCTCTGCCTCAAAAATATTATAATCTAAACTTTGATGAAGATTACGATGACATTATTTTCGGTCTGCATCCTGAATTATCCGAATTGCATGATAAAGACAGTCCTTTGGAATTGATATTAAATGGCAGCGCATTTGAAATATCTGCCAGTGCATTTCTCAATGCGTTGATTATTGAGTTAATGTTTAAATTGAATTTACGTGAAAGGGATTTAAAACATTATCATGATGTTTTAACTTCGTACATTTAATTTTAGTAACTGCCAGTAAATACAAGAATAATTGTATACAATATAAATCCAGTATTTTTTTGTAGTTGATTCATATTCATTATCATTAATAGGAATTTAAATATGATTCTTCCTGTTCATATAATTCATCACTGATTTCAATTTCTTTAACGAATAATTCGTTTATCCGATTCTTATCGGGAATTTTCTTTTTATTCTTATGGAACAGTTCGACAAAAATAAATTTACTTTCTTCTTTATCAAAGAGGAATGTTATTCTGAAACCTGAATTTACACCTTTATTTATTCCTTCACAACGGAACTTTTTAATAATGAATGCAGGCACGTTCACATGATTCTCTAAACCTGCCATGCGCATACAAACATGGGATTCAAATTTATCGGATTCCGAAAGATGTTGAATTAAAATATCATACAAGAGTTTAAAGTCGCTTTTAATTGTAGGGCATTGGTGCCTGGCGAAAGTTTTTTGAAACTCTTTTTTAAATTTATGATGGTATTCAAATGTGTAACCCTTGTACTCAGTCATCGTACTCCCTCACAGAATATTCAGGATCCCTATAAAAGACAGCTTCATAATTTAATATTTCGCCATCTTTTGCTAATCTCCAAGGAATATCACCGTGAGAATATTTACTTATCTCTTCAGAGTAGAAATGAGAAAGTTTATTGATTGTATCGTCCATTACTTGAATCTCATCAGAGGATAATAAACTGATATCAGGGTCGGTTAATGAGGAATATTTATATTTTAAATAATTTATAACACGTTCGGAACTCTCAGCTATTTTTCCTTCATCAATTAATTCGCCAATAGCTTCAAAAAAGTGTGAAGGAACTGGTCCCATTTGTTTTCTAATATAAGTTTCACCGCTAATCGGTTTTTCATATTTCTCATAATTATCAAAATCAGAAAAATACAATAATTTATATAATACAACCCTAGCAAAATTATCCTTTGTGTGACATCTGCTGATAATGTAGTGTATCATTGATTTAAATTTTTCAGAGTCATAACTTATATTATCATTCATTTAAAAACCCCATTACAGTTTTAAACATTGCAAAAATAATTTCACAGTATAATATATGAAACCGAGCATATAAATAATATCGTGTAACCAGTTTTAATATCTCATTCAATACCTTGAAGTTAATTATTATTGAAATTTTAATAATAATTAGTTTATAATCGTTTAAATATCTTTTTATTTGCTTTTAGAACAATTTTACAATATTAAATCAATTTTACAAACTCAAAACAATTTTTAAGAAAAGTTACTAGATTACAAAACATTTGAAAAAATGAAGAATTGAGTAAAACTTCAACTTGTGCAAAAATTGCACCTGTTAAAAAAAAGAAGGTAATCATCAACCAACATGAATTTTTTATTTTTAATTAAAACTATTTAAATCACAAAAATAAGTAATTTAATAAATTTTAAAAAATTAATCATCAACCAAAAATATCTTAATCATCAACTAACAATATCTTAAAATCGATGTTATTTCAACAAACATTTGTTTCAAACATCAACCAGCGCATATATATTGCAGTGCAAGGGAAAAAACTTTTAAATCCCCAACCATTAATGATAATAATATTCCATTAACCTGGTGCACTTGCAGAACCTTCAACGTATGTATCAGTTGTAGGAGTTAATTTTATATTTCCATTTTCGTCTTCCATCCAAATATATCCAACATCATCTGAACTTTCATTTAAATCAGAAACAGAGTCAGAAAAGGAATTTGATAAAGAAATTAACCAACTAATATTAAACAAACTATTAGAATGGCACTGTCTAAAATTGTCATGATGTAGCTTCGATTTTTTCTGTGTTGATTTGATCTTTGAAGTTTTTTGATTGTTGAGTTATAACGTTTCTTTCTGTCCAACGGATTTTTTGTAGTCGTATCCAACGTATTAATCCTTCT
>NZ_JAZQIJ010000100.1:0-2115 GCF_045541095.1 Methanobrevibacter sp. | reverse complement strand
GGTATACGGCAAGGTTCACCATCTAAAATTGCGCATCGTTCGCAAAGAGTACATGCTTCAGATGATAAGATAAAAGGTTCCACACCCTGCTCTCTCATCATATCTCCTACTTGATTTGTAATTTTTTCATGATCTTTTCGGGTTCCAAGTGTTTCATTGATGTCTGCAATATCTTTCACTTCCACTATCGTACTGATTAACAGGCAATTTTCAAATGAACGGCAATGTTTTTCACAATTTTTTACACTACCAACACCTGGAGGGCAAGCCCATGATTTACCATACATCGGACATTCATTTTCACAAATCCATCGAATACGTTCAGAAAATTCTAACTCTGCAGGGTCAATAAAATCATAAATATATAATGGCAATTCTGCCATACGCTGTTCCAACAATTCTCGATTCATTTAACTCATTCTCTCTTAAATATAATTTTCAGTAATGATTTTTGCGATTTCAGCCGTTCCGGCTACAACATCACCAATAAGTTCCATCATGCGTTCATTTCCTTCATAATCAAGAACTACTCCGCCTGCTTCACGTACCAGCAATGTTCCAGCTGCATAATCCCATATTTTTAGTTTTTTCTCCAAATATGCTTCAATTCGTCCGCATGCAATGT
This sequence comes from Methanobrevibacter sp., assembly GCF_045541095.1. Lineage (GTDB taxonomy): Archaea > Methanobacteriota > Methanobacteria > Methanobacteriales > Methanobacteriaceae > Methanocatella. The sequence continues at coordinate 1,490 of NZ_JAZQIJ010000100.1, read as the reverse complement.
GAGCCAGATCTAACGCAGCGGAACCAGTTCTTCTAAGATCTTGGCAATCCATATATATTTTCTCAAAAGTCTGAAAATTTGTTGCAGCTTCACTCTTATAATAAGGAGATAGACCGATTGCAATCAGACTTTCACTCATCGTTTTGGCATTGCTGACATGGATTGCTGTTCCATTTAAAAATGCGCCTTCCCCTTTTTGGGTAAAATACATCTCATCTAAATATGGATCATAAATGATACCTGCAATTACTTCTCTATGTTCAAGTAATGCCAGGGAAATCGCACTGTTTTTATAATCATGAATCAGATTTGTTGTACCGTCTACCGGATCAAGCACCCAGACTGGCTTATTCAAATCAACATTTTCCTCAGAACTTTCCTCTCCTAGAAATTGAATTTCCGGATATAATTTTTGTAATTCAGTCTGAAGATAGTGTTGCACTGCCTCATCAACTGCAGTTACAAAATCATAAACGCCTTTTTCTTTGACTTGTCCCGCTGCATTTCGATCTGTAAAAAGTTTTGCTGCATTACGGACAATCTTTTGTACACAAATAAAATCTACCATGTAATCTGCCTTCCTTTTAGAAAATTAATTAATGGAAATATTGATTTTTAATCCACTTAAAATATTACATGTAATAACTTCGTCAAACGAATAAATATTACTCTTTTGTGTGTTTTCAAAATAATGAACATACACTTTTTGTTCTTTAGGGTCTACGATCCAGTATTCCCGCACCCCTGCCATTTGATAATATACCATTTTCGTCACATAATCATGTTTAAAATTGCTTTCAGATACAATTTCTATAATCCAGTCTGGTGCACCAGAGCATCCCCGGTCAGTTAATTTATCTGTATCACATATCACCGTAATATCGGGCTGAACAACTGCCATGTCATTATCAAATAATTTTACATCAAACGGAGCCGGGTATACGTGGCATTTACCATTATTTTTTTCAATATGATTCATGATTTGAAACATCAGTTTAGATAAAATAAATTGATGAATACGACTTGGAGAAGACATCAGATAAAGCTGGTTTTTGATAAGCTCTGCTCTTACACCTTCTTCTAATTTTTCGATGTCTTCTATATTGTAAAATCTTGCTCTGCACATATACGGCGACGCAGAATCCTGTACCATCATAGGCTGATAAGAATATTCATTATAAGTAAATGGAATTTTCGATTTTGTTGAAATCACTTCTTCTATAGCAAGCAAAGTGCTGTATCTTGGATTTTTCGTTGCACCTGAAAAAATTTTATTAATGGTACTGAAAGGAATCCCGGATAAATCTGCAATATCCTGATTGGTTAATCCAGCAGCTTTTTTCTTTTCTTTTAATTCAAAAATATCCATACCAAGTACCTCTGTTGTCTTAATATGGATATTTTATCATACTATATATTGTTTCTCAACTGCAAATATCCATATTTGGATATTTGCAGTTTGGAAAATTTATTTTGCTGTTTCTTTTAAT
>NZ_JAZQIJ010000099.1:0-1549 GCF_045541095.1 Methanobrevibacter sp. | reverse complement strand
CAAATTAAAAGAATCACTCATTAAAGTAATCGAATCCCACCCATATATTAAAACAAGAATAATTACAACAGAAGACGGCACTCTCAAACAACACAGAAATGACAATATAAAACCTAACGAAATTGAAATAGTGAAAACATCACACATAAGCGATGAAGAAATAATGCAAAATGATGTTAAAGCGTTTTCATTAAATAACGAGCAGTTATTCAGATTTAAAATATATGATACTGATGATGAAATCGTATTATTCTCTGATTTCCACCACATAATTACAGACGGAGTATCACAGGGAAATCTCTTCGAGGATTTGGCAAAAGCATATGAAAACAAAGAACTTTCCAAAGAAATCGTAAACGGATATGCATACAGCCTCATCGAAAATGACCTGGAAAATAGCGATAAATACGAATCCGCCAAAAAATTCTTCCAAGAAAAACTAAGCCATGAAATAGACTCCACAGTACTGACTCCAAATCTTAACGGAAACCCAGATGATGGAAAAATAAAACGAGTAATAATGAATATCGATTCCAACAACATCAGACAATTCTGTAAAGAAAATTCAATCAGTCAAAATGCATTATTCATGGCAGCCACAATATTGAACCTGAACAAATACACTTTCAGTGATGAAACATTAATAACAACAATATTCAACGGAAGAGCGAATCCGAATTATTACAACACCCAAGGATTCCTGGTTAAAACACTCCCATTTGTCATGAAAAATGAGAACAGACAACAAAATATCAGAGAGTTCATTGAAAATGTTGATACAGTATGGAAAGAAACCATAAACAATAGTGAATACCCATATACTAAAATTGCAGAAGAATATCAATTAAAACCAGAATTCTTCTATTCATATCAGGAATTCCTGGAATCTGATAGTATAACTATAGACAATAAATCATACAAGGAAACCGAATTGATTGATGACAGTTTTGTTGCAACAGAATACAAAACCGATTTGACCATATTCGATTTTGAGGATACAATAGGCCTGCAAGTTGAATACAATGATCAGCTATACACCAGAGACTACATTGAAACATTCCTGAATTCATTCCATGAAATCATAATCCAAATTCTTGAAAATAACATTAATGATATGAGAATTTGCGATGTGGAATTGGAAACCTCCAAAGAACTGCCGAAATTTGTCCCATTGGAACTTCCATTAATACACAAACGCTTCGAAAAGCAAGCAGAAAAAAATCCACAAAACATTGCTTTAATCGCCAGAAACAGAGCGTACACATATTCCGAGTTAAATGAAAAAAGTAACAGAATCGCAAATGCATTAATTAAAAAAGGAATCAAACCTGGAAACAACATTTTAGTGATGCTTAAAAGGGACAGCAATCTCATCGCAGCAATCATTGGAATATTGAAAGCAGGCTGCGCATTTATACCAATAGATTTAGAATATCCTCAAGAAAGAATTGATTATATCTATGAAAACAGTCAAGCAGACTACATAATAAGTAATGAAACAACAGAAACAACCCTTGACGTATATGAACTTCTCAAAGAAGAAAAAACC
>NZ_JAZQIJ010000098.1:0-33714 GCF_045541095.1 Methanobrevibacter sp. | reverse complement strand
CTATAAGTATATTGATTTAAAAATCGGTACGATTATTGCAGAGTGACAATTATTATATAACTCAAATTACAAAATAGAAATAACAATCCTATTTTTTGGTGATATTTTGCAAATAACAAATTCGCAGCAACTTTTAGAACTTGAGGACAACGAGTTTCTTGGTGAAATTCCAAAGTTTACAAACTCACAGATTAATTTCAACGGAAAAAACAACGTTCTGATTTGTGAGGATGATGTCCATCTCTGGAACTGCAGAATAGATTTCAACCTTGACAATTCCATTCTGTACCTTTCAAGCAACATCCATGACTATTCGCTCAACATTTCGCTCCACAAGAACAACGTCTGCTTTATCGGAAAAAACAATTTCTTCAACGGCAGGACTACATTTGTGCTGTCCGAGGCCAAAAATATTGTCATAGGAGAGGAATGCTTCATTTCATACAATGTGGTTTTCAGAACCTCAGACGGCCACTGCATATATGATGACGTCTCAAAAAGAAGAATCAATTTTGCAAAAAGCATTTATGTGGGAGACCATGTCTGGTTCGGTCAAAACGCCATGATTTTCAAGGGATCAAAGATAGGTTCAGGTTCCGTCATCGGTGCAAATTCAGTTGTTTCAAATCACACCGTTCCGTCAAATACAACTTATGCAGGTTCACCAATAAGGCTGATTCATGAAAATACTTTCTGGACACCTCATTCCGTCCACGGTTGGGGCGAAGAGGAAATTGAAAAAATGTCACTATCCCAATCAGACCTGTTCAGTTATAAAAAAGATGAAAATACTCTTGATTTTGATGAAATCGAAGAGAACTTAAATGCCAGTAATCCTGATGATGTTGTTGACTATATTATGGCAGTGCTCTTTTTTTCAGGTAAAAACCGCTTTTGCATCGACGGTTGAAGGAAATTTTAATATTTCACTTGTTTAGAAATCCTCCAACTGCAATTCCGGCCGCTCCGATTAATATTCCAATCATTAAATCAAAGACATTTGTAAAAATAATGAGGTTGGCGATAATCATGGCCGCAAGTCCCATGACTCCTCCTACGGCGAGACTTAATGGAGATATTTTGTATGCTCTTCCGGCATAAGCGCTTCCTATCAGGATTGAAATCGCCATCTTATAGGGTATAAATCCGAACAGCAATTCCAATATGGCTCTTGCAATGAATATTGCTGTCAAACCCTTCAAAAGAGGGATGTAATTGAATTTTTTTTTAAAACAGGTTTCGTCCTTAATCCTTGCTCCACAAATTTTGCAGGTTGTATCTGTTTCAGACAGTAGACTGTCACAGTATATACAATATCTTTTTAACATTTTATTCGCCTCCAATATTTGTAAAGTGGATTAAACACCATATTTTTGTTGGATTTGCTAATATTTATAAGTATTTTCATGTTATACACTTGTTTGACATTCTTGGATATTGATTAGGTGTAATTTAATTGAATTTCACATGAGTTAAAATTTTTTTCAATATTTTTAATCGCCGTATCGTTTCAGAGTCGTGCATTAAATTTGATTTCATATTTCAAGCAAAAAAAGAATTAATTCAGACAATATTTAACCATTTTTGATTTTATTTAAAAAACAGACAATTTTTAACATTCCATTCTTTTTATAATATTGTTTAAATAAGATGTTTAACTTATATATATTTAAGGAGGGCATCAATTTGGATTTTAAATTTTCTGTTGTCATGGCTGTTTACAACAAAGAAAAATACATAGCTGAAGCATTGGATTCCATAATAGGTCAAACTTTAGGCTTTTATAAAAATATCCAAATGATTCTGGTAAACGATAACAGTACGGACAATACCCTTGATGTCCTTGAAAGATACCGGCAGCTGTGGCCTGAAAACATAATGATAATCAGCAATGAAAAGAATATGGGTTCGGCCTATTCAAGAAATGTCGGCCTGGAACATGTCGAGGGAAAATATGTAAATTTCCTTGACAGTGACGATTATGTATCCAAAGATGCTTTTAAAACCGCTTATGACTTTTTAGAGGAATACTATGAGGTAAACATTGCTTCCATTCCAATCGAATATGTCGGGGTAAAAAGAGGACCTCACAATCTTAACTTCAAGTTTGAACGCAGGAGGATTGTAAACCTCGTAACTGACCCCCAGTACATACAGCTTTCAGGTGCATCATCATTTTTCAGATACGAACGTCTCAAGGACTACCGCTTCAATGAAAACCTGAGAGTTTCAGAGGATGCCCTTTTGATAAATCAGATGCTTTTGGATGATCCGATTATTGCATTTCTTCCAAAGCCTACATATTTTTACAGAAAGGACGGAACACAGAATTCCCTAATCACTTCCTCTGCTTCAACCAAATCCTATTTCACCACAAGAATAGATGAATACTTCTTTAAGCTCATTGAATCAACCAAAAAGAATTTCAAGGAGGTTCCTAAGTTCATACAATATGTCCTGATGTATGATCTGCAGTGGATTGTCGAGATAAGAAAATTAGACAAGCTTTTAAATGAAGATGAGATGAAAACTCTCTACTCAAAGATTCTTGAGCTTCTCACATACATCGATGAGGACGTTATTTTCAAACAGCTTTCCATTCCTGCGGCCCTGAAGGCCCATGTGCTCTCGATGAAGCGCCATGGATGGGATTATCTTAAAGACAAAAGCGTTGCAGTGGACAATTTCAAGCTGAATACGCTTTTCATCGACAACTTCGAATTTATAAATGAACATGAGGCCTATATTTCAGGCATTCATACGAATTTTACTGGGGACAGTGAAATCCTGGCGGTTGTAGACGGCGAGGAGTATAGGACAACTCCTATAAGATACCCTCAAAGGGACAATCTGTCATTGAATTTCAACTATGCATATAACCATAACTTCAGGATTACCCTTCCGGTTGCAGACGGGTCCAGAATCACATTCAGGAATCAAAATGCCAATCTGAACATTAATTACAATCAAACTTCAAGACTTAATGAAATATCTCAGTTCAAGCGTTCAAAGGACTATTTTGCCGTCAACAACGATAATGAAATTTTAATAGTAAAAAAATCACTCATCAAGCGTTTGAAACTGGAATTTGCCACTATCGGGAAAATGCTGAACAGACGTGACCAGGGTTGGGTAACCGGAGTGGCCATACGTACATTATATCTTGTTTTGTATCTGTTCTACAGAAAAAAACGAATCTGGCTTATGGGTGATTTGCCCAAGGCTGCTGGAGACAATTCCCTGGCTCTTTTCAAATATATGAATTCGATTAAAACTGATGTAAAACCAATTTTTATCCTTGAAAAGACAGCTGCTGATGAATATGAATATTCAGTATCTTCAAGGTTTACTAAACTCAAAAGGATTTTAGGGTTTGGAAAATCAAGCAAACAGTTCCGGGAAGTTCAAAAGATAGGCAGAGTGTTGCCCTACCGCTCACTCAAGCACAGGATTTTCACTCTATTCGCCGAGTTTCTAATCACATCGCACCCCGATAACACTATAATCTACCCATTCTGGGGAAACTACAAATACCTCTCAGGTCTTGCCAAATCAAAAACAGTATTTCTGCAGCATGGAGTCACAAAGGACAACGTATCCGAATGGCTTAATGACTTTGATAAGCATCTCTCCATGATAGTCACTGTTTCAGACAGGGAAAAGGAATCCTTCCAACATCCTGATTACGGATACTCCCCGGACATTTTCAAAACCTTGGGATTTCCTCGTTTTGATTTTCTTGAAGACAATGATGAGAGAAAGGAAATTGTCATAATGCCTTCATGGAGGCGTCAGCTGGATCAGCTTTCAGCACAGGACTTTGTAAAGACCAATTTCTATAATGTATTCAATGAGCTTTTAAGTGATGATGAGCTGATTGATTTCATCACTGAAAACGGTTACAGACTTATTTTCAAGCCTCACAGAAACCTTCACAAGTTCATCGAAGCCTTCACAAAGCATCCGAGCGTAACTTTTGACACTGATTTGACAAATTTCTCGCAAACATTCAACAATTCCTCACTGATTGTCACGGACTATTCATCAATAGCGTTTGATTTTGCCTATCTCAAAAAGCCGCTGATTTACTATCAGTTTGATGATAACTATCACTTTGACGTTAAGAATGCCTATTTCAAATATGAGGATGACGGATTCGGACCTGTGATAAGAACACATGAAGAATTAAAGAAATATATTGTTGATTTAATCAAAAACGGCTGTGAAATGGAAGACGTATACAAAAAAAGGGTAGATGAATTTTTCAAATATCATGACAAAAACAACTCAAAAAGGGTTTATGAAGCCATTCTTGAGCTGGACAGATATTATTAGTTTTCATCTGCAGGAAATCTGATGGAAATTACAGGATTATCTGATAGCAAAATTCCTCTGATTTGCTTTAAGGACTGTTCAAAGAGAAGTTTTCTCATGTCGGAGCCTGACAGCGTTTCTTTGATGCCTGTATCTGAATAGGTTAAAATGCAGTCATTTTCATTTTTTTCAAGCTCGAAGCCTATCTTTGTGCATTCGCCTGTGGAGAGTGTTAGGCTGACCATTTCATTGAGCAGAAACATCATGTGGAATATTGTTTTCGGATGCATTGAAAAGTCGCTTTTGATGTTATAGGAAAATTCAACGTTTGACCTTGAGTAGTTGTCATCGAGAACCTTTTTAAACTCGTTTAGAAATTCGCCTGCGCTGATTTCACTTTCATCATCGGCGTAATACATCTGATTCTGTATTGCTGAAATTGATGCGATTGAAACGGAAGAAAAATTAAGAATTTCTGCATTGTCAACTCCAAACCTTTGTTTTAATTTTATGAATGCCAGAAGAGCCTGCAGGTCATTGTTGATTCTGTGGTTGAACTGTTTCAGCACTGCTCTTCTTTCATCCGGATTTAAATTAGCGTTTTCCATTGTTACACCTATAATATGTCCCATTCGACAGTTTCGTTGTTCATCAGTTTGTTGAATGTTGATATGTACCAGTTGTAGTTTTTGTTTTCCATAGTTGCCATCATGTCCTCTATACGGTCGTCAATTTCCTTGACATAGCTTTTGTTGTGGTAGTCATGGGTTGTGAAGTAATGTACCTGAATCGCATAGTTTGTGTCCTGCTTTGGAAATACGTAGTTGACTCCCACATGCTTCCAGATCTTGTCGGTGTCCAGTGAAGGATTTGAAAAGTATTGCTTTGAAACTTTCACACCTGACTGGGTTTCATTTTCATTTTTAAGAACCTTATATCCTCCATCTTCCATTGCTCTGAACTTGGCCTCCGAAATCGACGTTATGTGGTCTTCGGGCCAGTCGTCCCATGCATCAAAAACAATGTATCCGTTGGTCATTGCAAGGGGGGTTTTTCCGGATATGTTCAGCTCGTCAGTAGTATTCCAGTGGTGGGGAACTACGTAGATGGAATGGTCAAATTCTAGTGTTTTGTCTGTCTGAAATGCTAAAAAATTGTTGATGGAACTCAGATTGACCACTACTGTAAGCAACACCAACAACAATATGATATAAGCGATTTTTTCTCTTAACAACATCTATTCTCCCTCCATTTCTCCGACAGGAATATTTTCATCAATCACTTCAACCTCTTCTTCATCACCTGTATGCACGGTTTTTGCCCAGGTTCTCTCTTTTCTTGTTAGCATCTGATATGCTGTTATGAAAAACAGCGGAATCAAATGGAAACAGTAAAGCCAATATCCGAAAACTCCATAGAGGAGCTTGAAAAAGTTCACTCTGTCTCTTGCTAAGGTGATTACTGCTCCCGGGAAGAATCCAAATGCTGAAAGAACTCCGACAACCAGAGGTGCATCCATTCTTATTATTGTAACATCATGGAATACGAGCCATCCGATAAGGTTGACTGTAAAGACGATAAAACCGAAGAAAACCAGCATGTTCAGACCATAAAACGCTACATGTTCTAAAACTCCGAACATTCTGAATACTGGCATCGGGGACCTGATGATTTTCACTCCGTATATGAAGAGTGTTTCGAAGTTACCTATTGCCCATCTTGCTCTTTGACGGAACAGTTGTCTCCATGTCGGTACGGCTTCCTGATAAACCCAGGTGTCACCGCAGTAACGAATGGCGTAGCCTTCAATCATCAGTTTAACACTCAAATTCAAATCCTCGGTGATTGCAAAGCCGTCCCAGCCTCCTCCGCCGTAGATTGCGTCCTTTTTAACGAGCTGTCCGTTACCTCCTAAAAATCCTGCCTTACCCAGAATGTCCTTTGCACGAACGATATTACCGAAACCTGCCAGTTCGACATGCTGCATATAGGTAAGCCAGTTTTCATCCTTGTTGTACATTTTGATACGGGACTGGACTCCCTGAACCTCCGGGTCATTCAGGTAAGGTATGATGATATTTAAAAAGTCAGGGTCAACCCTTGCATCTGCGTCAAAGACCGCTACAACCTCACCTTTTGAAATTTCAAGGGCATCGTTGAGAACAAAACCTTTTCCCTTACCGGAACGTGGAGGCACACGTGTGATGATTTTGAGATGCGGAAACTTCTCTTTCAGTCCTTCCAGCACTTCACCTGTGCGGTCCTCCGAACCGTCATTACATACGATGAGTTCGAAATTGACTTCTCCATTGTAGTAATAGTCTATGGATGCCAGACTTGTTGCAGTATCTGCAATGGTGTGCTCTTCGTTGTGTGCGGGCACAATCAGTGTAACGAATGGCGGAACATCCCATTCTTTAACGGGGTCCTGTTTTTTAAGGCTGACAACAGCAAGAAATATCATTATTGCTGATGGGATGAATAAAATCCATTGAAGCCATGTGACATTTCTCTGGAATATGCTTTCAAAAATGAGAATCAGTGAAGCTCCCAGAATAATGGCAACATCGGTTTTTTCAATGATGAGCTCCTTATTCTTTTCAGAAACCTTGTTTTCGGTCTTGATGATTGTTTTAATGTCCTCTTCATGTTTTCTCAAGGCCATTTTAAGGGTCAGTTCCAGATCCTTAATGGTATAAGGTTTTGAAATGTATCCGTAAGGTGCGGTTTTAAGCGCCTTGAATGCGGTATCGTCATCAGTGTTTGCAGTTAAAAAGATAATCGGTATTCCGTTTTCGCTGATTTCATTTGCAGCTTCAATACCGTCAACATTTCCTTTCAGATTGATGTCCATCAAAACAAGGTCCGGAAAGAGTTCTCTGGATTTTTCTATTGCTTCACTACCTGTGTCAATGCTTTCGAGAACTTCATAGCCTAAATCTTCCAGGTCCATTTTAAGGTTCAAAGCGGTAATCGCTTCATCTTCAACGATGATGACTTTAAGCTTATCATCGGCGTTTCTGGATTTGTAATGCATTATGGCATTGTTTGACAGTTTATATTCGTCCTTTGCCTTTTGCTGCAAATCGGAATACTCGATATAATTCTGATAGTCTGTTTTTTCATCGCCGGATTCAATTAATGGGGCATTACTGCCTTCGATTTGTAAATTATTGATTTCAGCTGGATTTTTCTCTTTGGCTATTCCTCGAGCTTCATTAACCTTTTCGGATTCCACTGCCTGACGGTTAATTGCTAAAGCGACATTTTTGGATAATGTGTTGAGATTATATGGTTTTGGGATGAATGATGATGCAGGTGATTTTGATGATGCTTCATTGAATGTTATGTCATCTGAGTTTGCTGTTAAATAAATGACTGCCAAATCCAGAGCCAGAATCTTTTTGGCCGCCTGTATTCCGTTGACATTTCCCTTGAGGTTGATGTCCATTATAGTTAAATTTGGACGGTATTCCACGGCACGGTCAATGGCGTCATCACCTGTATCGACGATATCTATGACTTCATATCCTAAATCTTCCAAGTCGTATTTGAGGTTTAATGCAATGATTGATTCGTCTTCAACTATTAAAATAGTCTTTTGATTGTTTTCGGTTGTCATTGTGACTTTCACCTTCACTTTTCTTTCCACTTCACGCTATGTTTTTATCTATTAATGGTAGTATTTATAGTTAGTTTTGCTTTAGGCTTAACAAATTAATTCTTGAAGATTTTCAGATGGCTTTTTAAACTTTGAAATACAATTTTTAAACATGGAATTCATGGACGTTTTACTTAAAAGAAGGTCAACCCGCAAATTCAATGATGAAAAGGTAACAACCGATGAGCTCAATGAGATACTTCAGGCAGGGCTTCTCGCTCCAACAAGCATGAACAGAAAGCCGTGCAACTTCATGGTGGTTGAAAACAGAAAAACTCTAAATGAGCTGGCCGAGGCTAAAGACCATGGTGCAGAACTTCTTAAAGGTGCCGACAAGGCAATTGTTGTTCTTGCAGATACCATGATTGCCGATACCTGGTGTGAGGATTCATCCATTGCCCTTACATACATGCATCTGATGGCGACCAATCTGGGCATCGGAAGCTGCTGGGTTCAGATTCATATGAGAAAAAAGGATGGAGTATATGCCGAAGAGGTTGTACGGGACATATTGAAAGTAGATTCACACTACCGGATTGCAGGCATTCTGGCTTTGGGCCATTCTGATGATATTCCTGAAGCCCACAGTTTGGATGACATCGACAAGAACAAGATTCACTTCATGGTTTAACCTTTTTAACCCTTGAAAAGTGACAAAATCTTTAAATAGGTTCTTAATTAAATTAAAATCAAGGAGTTTTTAAAATGCATGTAAAAGATTTATTGGACGATTTAGGAATCAGAGTCAAGTTGCCTCAACATTGGTATTCAACAGATATTGGAATTGAGTTTGAAGAGCCAACTCTGCTTCAAAATGATGATATAATCAGAATCGAAGCCCCGAGCGGAGATAAAAGAAAGGTCATTGTCATCGATGTTGAAGACGGCATGAGTGTCGTAACCGTATTTTCAGACGAAAAGGTCATCGGGGTAAAATATCTCAAAAACAAGGATGACTTTGAATACATCGGAAAACCGTCTGAACTATATTTTTAGCTTCAGCACGAGAACGCCACTTAATATACCTACAACCGCACCAACAACCACATCCATCGGATAGTGAACTCCGGCATAAACTCTTGAAAATCCAATCAGAAATCCGAACAGCACCAGAAGGCATACGATCACTTTATTTTTGCGCAGGGTTGCAACCAAAACTGTCACTATACTTAAAGTTGATGCAGTGTGTCCTGAAGGAAATGAATTGGGTTCTGAAGGTATAACAAGTTGCCTTACATTGTCAAGAACCACGTAGGGTCTTGGATGATGAACAATGAGTTTTAAAGCACCGGCAATTATTCCTGCAATGATTAAAGCGTATAGGCATTTTTTTGCTATTTCAAGATATTCGTCCTTTTTGAGGTATCTGAATATTAAAATTGCCAGGATACATATCAAAAGCAATGACAGGAATCCTCCCATGTCTGTTAATGGGGGCATTACCATATCAAAGAAAGGGTTTTTCAGTCCGTTATGTATGAAATAGAAAAGTTCAATGTTCCAGTCCATGGGGTAATATATGTTTTCATTGTTAAAAAAATATTCCTGTCTTCTCCTTGTGGGTCGCATTGGATTATATTTTTTCCAGTCCGGCGTTGTCCTAAAAACTAACATAAACTTTAAATATAGTTAAAATATACTTTAAAACAACAAAGTTAGGAGGCAAATAAGATGGCTGATAAGAAAGCTCCTGCTGATGGATGGCCTGTAATCAGTGGTGATTACATTGTAGGTGATCCTGAAAGTCCTGTTGCCGTTACAACTCTTGCTTCTCACATTGAAGCTGAATTATCCGGTGCAGCTATTGCAGGTCCATGTAAAACAGAAAACCTAGGAATAGAAAAAGTAGTAGCAAACATCATATCAAATCCGAACATCAGATTTTTGATTTTGGCTGGTGCTGAAGTGCAAGGCCACATTACCGGTCAAAGTTTCAAGGCACTGCATGAAAACGGTGCAGACCCTGACAAAAAGAAAATAATCGGTGCTACCGGTGCAATTCCATTCGTTGAAAACGTACCTCTTGACGGTATTGAAAGATTCCAGCAACAGTTGGAAATCGTGGATTTAATCGATACCGAAGACATCGGCGCAATCCAATCCAAGATCAACGAATGTGTAGAAAAGGACCCCGGTGCTGTTGAAGCGGATCCTATTGTCATGGAAGTTGATGAAGAAAATCAGAAAATGGTAATAGTGTCCAAAAAGAAAAAAGACAAAGACGAAAAAGCTGAAGCGTAATTTCAGCTACTTTTTTTATATTTTTTTTAAATTTTTTCCCCTTGTGGGATGTTTAACTTATTTTTTTTAATGAAATGCCGTAAACATTATGGCGGTTTTTTTGTGATAGTGTGCTTTTACATTTTATTGATTTTTTTAGAATATGCACAAAAAAAGCAAAAGTATATATACTACTTCAAAGATATATCTATTCAACGTAATGGTAGTTTGAATTTTGTAAGAAAATACAAATAAAAATAGTTAAGTTTATATACTATGAAAATCAATCTATTATTACAATTGTATTTACTCTCAAAAAATGCAGTTAATTTAGAAAGTTTATTTCTAAAAAAGTTAGTCGAACGCCACCACAGTAAGTGGAAAAATAGTAGGTGATAATATGAACCATAACCATTCAATCAACTGGAGCGACAAAGTAAAAATGCTTGATGATACCATCAGGCAGGAAATCGGAATCGAAGGAGAAAACGAGGCCAAGCACATTTTAATCAAGGTCCAAACCAAATCCGCCGAACCAATCGAACCTGCGTTCATCGTAGGTGAGGATGAAATGTTCCTGGATTTGTTTGTCCTCTCACCACAGGGGTCCGGAATCACTTCAACAGCAGTCCTTAAGGATAACATCCAAAGTATTGGTGTTATCGGTGGAGTATCTGCCGAAAAGGTTGATCCTGCTGAAATAAAGGAAACTCCGGTTCTTGACGATGTAGGTGGCCTTTACCAATAGGAGGAAAAATTGAAAAAATCAAATCTGTATCCGCAGTCAAAAGGGAAGAATACTCACCATATTCTTCCGAACCAAACTTCACACCAGCTCATTTCAACCACCACATTGTCCGATAGTATATAACACCATCCAATATGGACAATGGTATAGGTTCTAATTTTTTTAGAACCTAAAAAAATACCCAGAGGCTAAACATGAACAGAGTAAAACTCACTCATATCGCTGAAATCCAAACTGGACTTTCCTACAGGCGATACAGGAGCGATGATGGAGAAAAATTTGATGTAGTAGTGCAAAGATCCATTAAAAAGGACGGAATTTTTGATGATTTTGAACAGGTAAACCTAATCCCCACACACCTTAAACCACACCATTTTACCCGACCTGGGGATATCTTAATGAAAATGCCATATCCGTATGACGTAGTTTGTGTTGGTCAGGGAGGCCTGGTTGTAAGCGACAGGATAGCTATAATACGCCTTAAAGAGGGATTTGACCCTTCATTTATAGCTCACCTGCTTACCAATGCCCATATTAAAAAACAGCTATATGAGTTTTCAAGCACAGAAAAGATATCTCATGCATCTTTAAGACAAATCAAGGAACTTGAACTGGTCGTACCGGATTATGACACTCAGGTCAAATTTGGCCGTCTTTTGGATACAATCAACGAAAAGGTCTATGAGGACCAGAAGGTAGTTGAATACGACAGACGCCTAAAAGAAGGGATATTAAACAAACTTTGGGAGGAAGGGCCATGAGAAAACTTAGAAACTATAAGATACTACGTGACATTCGCTCAAAGACACGTCAGTTTGAAATAACCTCAGACATGTCATATCTCATAATCTATGCATTTTTATACAAATATTGCTCTGATCTTCTCAAGGATTATTTCACAGATTTAATTGCCGATAAGGAAATGACTCTTGATGAGGCATTCGCCGATGAAGATGTTAAACAAGATTTCAAGAGGGATGCATACAACATGTTCGGATACTTCATCACAGGACCTGACTTTTTCATTGACGAGATAATGAACGCAAAATACTCCGGCAGGTTTTTCATATTCGAATTTGTCAGGGCGTTTACCGCTCACACTGAACTGGCAGAGGGTTCAAACTATGAAAGATACTTCAGATTTATTTTTGATGCGGTCAAAAGTGAAGTCAATCTGAACAAGTTTGAATTTGAAGGGGAAAATCATCTTATAGTCAAGGAAATCATATATTCAATCTCAAAACTCGATATCTATGAGGAAGAATTCACTTTTCAAGATGTTTTTGATGCACTCTGCGACATGAAACTGATTCGAATTGACCAGGATCCGGACTATCTGAATCTGATGATGGCGGCACTTGTAAATTCAACAAGAAATGACTTCAGAAACATTTATAATCCGTGCCTTAATGATGCTTCATCACTTATTAGTGTAGTTGGAAATCATACACTGGGCTTAAGGGCATATGGAAGATGTCAGGATAAGTTGAGTTACTGTTTTTGTATCGTGAAGCTTTTCATTAATTTCTTCGATTTGGATGGCATCACCATTGATTATGCATCTCCATTTGAAGCGCCGAACCAGGGCCGTGAGATTTTTGATGTGATAATATCTAAAATTCCACCTATAACTTCAAGAACTATCAAACGTTTAAACAAAACTCAGAATGCCGAACTCGCAAAAAGAAACAAGGAAATTCAGCTTCAGGACATGCTGAGCAGCACTTTAAACATAGATGAAACCTCTTTTGCCGAAGATGAGGAGCTCAAAAACACCTTAAAAACACTTATAGATAAGATGGAAATTAAAGACGAGCAAAACATTCACTTCAGCGAAGAGTACATGGATTTAAATGACAGTGAATATCTCTTTCTGATTCATCTGCTCGACAGCCTGAATGATTATGGGGTTATGGTTCTGTCAATGGCTCAAAGCTTTCTTTTTAAAAATTCACTTACTAAGCTTAGAAAATTTCTGACATATGAGAAAAACTGCATCGATGCTGTCATCGCCATTCCCGATGAACTGTCAAGGCCGAAAAAATCAGATGTCCTTGTAGTTTTCAACAAATCCAAAAGATCAGATGATATAGTATTCATCGACATGACAAATGACTTTGACCTCAAACCGTCCAGAAAGGCAATTCCGGGAATGTTCAAGAGAAATCTTGTGCTTGATGATAAAACTCTATTCAAGGTTGTTGATGTGTATAAAAAACGCCAGCACGTTGATAGGTTTTCAAATGCCGTAAGTATGGATGAAATACGTAAAAACAATTTCAATCTTTCTATTTCAAGATATGTTGATACTTTCGAAGGAGAGTTTGTCAAATTTGAAGATTTAAAAAATGAGAAAAAGGAAATAACCTCAAGAATTAAGGAATTGAATCAGAAGATAGATATGATGATGGATGATTTGGGCTTGAGGTTTTAGCCCATTCATCTGGTCATAATGTTACACTAACGCCGTCATGTTCACTCCATTCTTCTGCATTAAAGTCAGTCTTTCCAATCAGGTATGTCCAGTGGACTACTTCCTCTTTGTATGCGTAAAGTGAACCGATTCCATCATCGTTTGCAAATTCAAAACATTCTTCAAGACCTACACTGTCTTTTTGCGCATATTCGCATTCTATTGCTGCAGAAATTATTGATTTGGCATATTCGGTATCGACGGTATAAACCTCTTTTTTCTCTGTGCTGTCGATAAGATAGCTTTTTAAGATTTTTTCATGGAACTGTCTGTAGATTTCAGGGTTGAAAAACACTTCAAAGCCTTTCACTTCACCATTGATAATAATCAAAACGCCAGTTTGGCCTTTTACTATTTCAAAACCTTCAATGGTTTCTTTCAAATCTGTTTTTGCGTTGTCATAGTTTTCAGACATTGCCTGTGTAGGTGAGTAGTAATTCTTTTGTGATTCAAGAACTTTAACTGAATTCCAAACCGCCGCCTGTTCATCCATATTGTGTGACCTTGCGGATGACTTTGCAAAGCGTGTACGGGAATTTGCAATGTAGTCGGAGTCTTTAAATTCGTGCTTGTAACCCCAGCGACCCTGTTCGGTACAGTTTACCGGAATCTTCATTTCACTTTCGCCTGCAATCACTATGGTGGAGTTGACGATACGGTTCTGGTCTCCTCCAATAATCTCTTCGCCTTCGATTAAAAGAAGGGGAGTTACGGATTTGTTTTTAACGATTAATGTGTTTACTGTTGAATTTTCCAGTTCCTTGACTTCGACAAGTCCCAGTTCGAATCCTTTTTTGAGTGTTAAAAAGTCCAGTTTGTAGTTTGTCGGTGTCTTGATAGGTATTATGGTCAAGTTGTTTTTGCTTTGGTAGTCCAAAAGTTCTACATCGTCAATTTCAATCATCTAATCACCTTCCAGAAGGTAGTGAATGTCGCTTTCGGGATTTTTCAGTTCCTCTTCGTACTCGTCAAGTGTGAGTATTTTTGCTATTGCGTTTGAACCTGCAATGAATTTGATTTTTGCAAAGTAGTCTTCGTCAATCTTGTCGTATACTCTTCCTGCGCTCATGCAGCCCTTAATGACTGTGTTGACGCTGTTTGAGACGTATCCTATTTTTCCGAAGTGTCTCATTTCGCAGGCTATTGCTTCTGTATCGTATTTGTTGGATGGTTCTTTAACAAGTTTCACTATTCCGTCCAGTTTCAATGGTTTTGATCCATGAAGTTTGTCAAAGGATTGGATTGTTATATACATTTTATCACCTTGTGTATATATTGTGTTTTTTCTAGTATTTAAAGGTTGTTAAAAAAGTTGTCAATGTTTTCCCGATGGCCGATAAACAGTATCAAATCATCTTCAAGGAATTTAAAATCATTTCCGACTTCAATAAATGTGTCTTCTCCTCTCACAACTCCTGTAACCTTTAGACTATTCTCTTCAAAAGGAAAATCATCAAGATGGGTATTTTTACTCACTCTCAAGGAATCTATTTCCAAATCGGTGTACTTGTAGTTCAGATATGATGTGATGTCTTCTGCAGTCACGTTTCTGAATGCATCGTAGTTGTCTGATCTCAGGTCGTTTACGGCATCGCTTATCTCATCCGCATCCTTGTTGTAGTAATCCATGATTCGGGTAAACATCATGATACTTGTTTCGAACTCTTTCGGAATGACCTCGTCTGCTCCGGCTTCATAGACTTCATCTATGTTTTTGAGATAATGTGTACGTACTATGATGTGTATGTCGGGATTAAGGCGCCTTGCAGCATCGATTGTCTTGAGGGTTTCGTCATATGTTGAGGCGGATATGACTATGCACTGTGCCGTTGTGATGTTGAGCTCTCTCAGGACACTTTCATTGGATGATTTGCCGTATATTATCGGAAGGCCCAGTGCCTGCTGGTTTTCGACAATTGTTGGGTTCATATCCACAATTCTGTATGGTATGCCGTACTGGCCACAGGCTTTAGCCATCTGTTTTGCGTTGCTGCCCATACCCACCAGGATGACGTGGTCTTTGATTTCGCCGGCATCTTCTATTTCTTCAGGCAGTGTTTTAAGTTCTGTGTCGACTGCGAAGTATCCGAACCTTGAAAGGGCAGCGGTAATCTTTGGTGTAAGCTTTTCCAGAAACGGCGTGGAGGACATTGTCAGGATGCTTACTCCCAGAAAGACAGAGAAAAACTCCTGGGTTATGAGACCGTATCCCATACCTTCACGAGCCAGAACAAATGAAAATTCTCCGATTTGGCTTAAAAGTATTGCCATACTTATTGAAACTTTTGACGGCAATTTCAGAGCCATTCCTGTTATCATGGTTGCTGTGAAGTTTATCACAAGGATTATGGCGGTAAGTCCAATGATTATTCCAATGTTTGCCAAAAACAGGTGCAGATTAACCATCAGTCCTATACTGATGAAAAACAGGCTCATGAACACGTCCTGAAACGGCTGTATATATCCAAATGTCTGATGGGAATATTCTGTATTGGATATTAAAAGGCCTGCAATAAATGCGCCCAGTTCAGGTCCTATTCCAATCAGGCTTGTTGCAAATGTTGTTCCCATACATATAAACAGTGTCAATAGCAGGAACAGATCCCTGTTTTTTGTTTTGGCTGCATCCCTCAGCGCCAGGGGGATGAACCATTTGGCTCCTATGATTATCAAAAGCACAAGGCCGATGAACTTCACTGCCAGTTCCGGCAATGTCTGCAGTTCAATTGTCTGGCCGGCCAAAAGGGGTGTTAAAAGCAAAACTACAATTACTGCTATGTCCTGGAATATCAGAATTCCCAGTGTAACTCTTCCCTGAACTGAGTGTGTGATACGCTTTTGCTGCATGACTTTCATTACTATAGCAGTTGATGAAAAAGCAACCAGAAATCCGAAAAATATTGAACTGCTTAAACCAAATCCCATGGTCAGGCCCAAAATGCTTATCAGTGCTGTTGTAAGGACTACCTGAAGAATCCCTCCAACAATCGCATATCTTCGTATGGCTGAAAATTTCTCTGCTGAAAATTCAAGACCTATGATGAAGAGAAGAAAGATCACTCCAAGTTCTGAAAGGCTTGATATCATTGCCGTGTTGTTGATGACATGGCCTAAAACGATTCCAGTTATAAAAAGACCTATCATTGTAGGCAATTTAAGTTTGTTGAATATCAGAAGTACAATTACTGCCGTAATTAAAATCATTGACATGTTTTGAAGTAGTGAAATATCCATGTTTTCCTCTATATCGTATATAAAATATTTTTTACATTAATTTTTTTTAAAATAAGTATCACTATCTTTTAGATACTTTCTAAATGAATTTCGTTTAACTGATGTGGTTTTTGATGGTTTGTTTGGGTGGAAAAAAATAATGGTTGTAGTAGATTTATAATCTACTAACTTTAATTAAGGATTCAACAGGAATTCCTTCAATTTCTGAAAGGCCTGCCTTGTCAATCAGTACAGTGACACAGGTAGGTTCTCCACCTAAATCCTTGATTGTGTGGATTACTTCACGTGCGGTTTTTCCACTTGTAATTACGTCATCAACAATGACAACCTTTTTGCCTTCGACAGTTCCGAAGTTGGTACTGATGGTACCTTTGTCATCGCTTTCAGAAACATCGTTTCTGTGTTTAGGTGGGTGGAAAATAGCAAGGGAAGTTTCAAGACCAGTCATATCTTCTAAAAACTCAGTCATTACAGTTGCAAATGGGATACCACTTACAGCAATTCCACAAACAGCTTCAGGTTCGCCGTGTGTTAAGGCCATATCGCTTAAAGCACCTGAAACATGACTTAAACGGTTTGAGTTTCCACCGATGCTTTTCCAATTAATTGCAAAGTCCACTGGAGCTTCTGCTTTTGGAGCTTCTGCTTTTTGAAGGGTCAACCATCTGGCAGTATCCATACTTACATTAAGCTCGTCAGCAATTTCACCAGTTGTAAATCCGCGTTGTCTAAGTTCTTGTGCCCTTTGAATTAATTTTTGTTTCACAATATCACCTATTTATAACTCCTCAAAACTAATTGGTTTATGTTCTTTAGAAGATCTGTTAGCTGCAATAACCATTTTAAGAGCTTTAAGTCCATCTTCACCAGTAATTTCAGGTTCAAGGTCATTAACAACAGCATTCAAGAAGGATTTCAATTCTCCTTTCAATGGTTCTTCATGTTTGATTTGAATGTCCTGTGCAAACTTACCGTATACTTCAATACTTTGCTTGATATAGTCAACAGAAATGATACCTGCTGTACCGGTAAGTTCAAGCTCTCTGCGTTTGTATGGTGTCAGCCAGTTAACCTCAATAATTCCGGTTGATTCATTGTCGAAGTTTACCATTATCTCTGCATGGTCTTCAAATTCAGAATCGTCAAAGCTACTGTTCATGGTACCATAAACCTGAGTGACATCCTCTTCAAACAGATAATTCATTATATCTAAATCGTGAATAGCCAAATCTATTGAAACACCAACATCTTTGATTCTTGGTGGGAGTGGTCCTACTCTTTTTGCAAAAGCAGATACGACATCACCAATAACTCCATCATCAATAAGTTCTTTAGCCTTTTGAACTGCAGGATTAAACCGCTCTACATGTCCAGTTGCCAGAATTACTCCTGCTTCTTTAGCAGCAGAAATCATTTCCTCTGCTTCTTTTAATGTAAAAGCAATTGGTTTTTCAACTAATATGTGCTTTTTAGCCTTGATGGCTTCCATAACTACTGCATGGTGGAAAGTAGTCGGTACACATATACTTACGGCTTCAATTTCTGGGTTCCTGAGTAGTTCGCAATAGTCTGTATATCCTTTGGCGCCATATTTTTTCTCTATTTTTTTGAGCGCTCTTTCACTGACGTCGGAAACGGCCACTAAATCTGCTTCTTCCATCTTGTGATATACACGGACATGGTTTTCACCCATAGCTCCTACTCCGATAACTCCTACTTTAACGGTTTTCACATCAATTCCTCCGATTATACATAATCTGTAAAAAGTTCCCCTATACGCCTGCCAAGTTCAAGCGCATCCCTTATAGAACCTTTTTCATTTTGCTTTTTAAGGATTTCTCCTTCTTTAGTCAATAATATTGAATAAACATTAAATTCTTTATCATTCATACGTGCAATCGCTCCGATTGGCCATTGACAGCCAACTCCAAGCTCTTCAAGCACTTTTTTCTCAGCAAGCACTTCCTGCATTGAGATATAATCATTTAATTTTTCCAGAGTCTTATTGAATTCACAGTCCTTACGGGTAATGATGGCCAGTGCGCCCTGACCTGCCGGTGGGGTAATGTAATCCAATGGAAATACATCTTTGATGTATTTGGTAAGATTCAACCTTTTAAGTCCGGCTTCTGCCATTATTGTAGCGTCCAAATCACTGTTCAAGGCTTTTTGAATTCTGGTTTCGATATTTCCTCGAATAGGTTTGAGTTCAAATTCCTTTTCGTAGTGATTGCAGAAAGCTTCTCTTCTAAGGCTGCTGGTTCCAAGCTTGGATCCAGGTCCCAGCTCATACCACTTCTTGTGTGAAATAAGAACTTCATGTGGAGATTCACGTTTTGGAACTGCAACGATTTTTAAATCCTCGTCAAGTTCGGTTGGCAGGTCTTTAAAACTGTGTACGGTAAAATCAACTTCTTCTTCCAAAAGTGCAATATCCAATTCCTTGGTAAAAAGTCCTTTTGAATCCATATTGTAAAGTTGGGAAGTAGTTATTTTATCTCCTTTGGTTTTAATAATTTCTATATCAATAGGTTCTTTGGTTATCCTTGACAAGTCACTGCAAACCTGCTTTGTCTGAGCGAGAGCCAATTGACTTCCTCTGGTTCCAACAATCATGTATTTTAATCTCCAAATTTTTCTTTCTAGAAAAATTAATTATTACTAGAATATATTTTCTAGTTCTACATTATTAATCTTTACAATTATTAATTATTAAATGTTTCAATTTTTACGAAAAAAACAGTTGAATTTATCTCTGTGAAAGTTTTCTGTAATCTGAACGATAAATGAAAAGAAGATTTTTGTTGTCTTTTGCAGCCAGATCATAAACGTTTTCATAGTTTTTAACCAAATCAAGTTTGCGGGTTACTTTACTGACTAGTGAAGCGCCAAGATGCCCTGTAAGGATGATTCTACAGTCGAGAGTATCCAGATATTGGCTAACCTTGTCTTCATCTATTTCTTCACATGTAATTCCGTAATCTCCGCCGACAGCGATATAATAATCCTCCAAATTATCAATCATGTTGATGGACTGTTTTATTGCGTCGGTATTTATTCCAGGATTAATCTCCTCAATTATAACAAGGTCTCCGTTACTTCTTTTATTGGTCCTTCCAGTAATTCCACTAAAATTATCCAATCCCTCGATAATTTTGTCTTCATCAATTTCTAAGCAAATGGCGGTTAAAACAACTCCCAAGGTGTTGCTTACATGGTGCGGGCCGGGCGCAAATGTTTTGACGGTTATTTCTCCATTTTTCACATTGCCTTTTATGGTTTTAACATTTCTGTATTTTATTCCAATTTCGGTTTTATCCAAGGAATAGCTTACGTTTTCAACATACAGGTTTGCTGCAGTGTCTTCAATGGAAAACGTATTGATTTTCGGATGTGTCATATCTGAATAGTACTCATCAAAGCTTTCCTTATTTATCGCTACAGTATTGCATCTGAAAATCTGTCTTTTAGCTTCACTGGCACTGCTTTTCTGTTTTGCAATCGGATAGTTTTCAGAAATGTTTGTCAAAAGTCCAACATCACCTATTCCGCTCACGCCAAGTGATGATTCGAAAATTGCCGATGAATATTTTTTCAGGTTTTCACTTTTTTTGATGCCTTCCGCAATCTCGCATACTGGATTTGCAATTTTATAGGCCAAATCAACGGTTTCAGCAATATTTGCAGGTGTTATTGAAATGTTTCTTTTAAGCATTATTTCTCTGCGGTCTTCATACAGTATTGCACCAAGGCTTGATAGAATAAGCGGATTTAAATCAATCAGAATCTCTTTCAGCATAAATGCACAGCTTGTCTTTCCCTTTACTCCGGTTATTTCTACTTTGGGAATGTCCTTGCCCCATCCTTCTAAAATTTCTAAAACAGCCTCATGATGGGTTAAAAAATAGTAATTCAAATTTGGATTGTTGGCTGCAATTTCATCTGGTGTCATTGGGAGGTGAATTGGATAGATGACCTTCAAATCACCTTCCAAATCTCTCAAATCGCCCAGATCCTTAATTATTCTAACATTTGTTTCTTCAAGTATCTTTCTGTCTATAGGTTTTAAGGTGCCATAGATGTCATATGCAAGCACATCAAAGCCTTTTTTGGCCAGGCTGGAGGATATCTTCACGCCTCCGTGCGTCAAGTCAATTACCAGATTCCTCAATTTATGCACCTGTCATAATCGCTTATGCCGCCTTCGCTAAGTTTGTCCTTAACCTTCTTGTAGAAGTATTTGCTTGAAGTTCTGATGAAGTAAACGTCCTTTTCGGATTTTTTGAATTTGATTTCCTCTTCATATTCCGCTTCTTCATTGCGCTGTCCGTCCATAACAAATACTGCACTTTTACCTTTCTTGAGGAGCTTGACAGTGATTTCACTATTGTCAGAAACAATGAACGGTCTTGCCGCAAGCTTGTATGGACAAATCGGAATGATGATGAATCCTCCGACTTTCGGATCCATAATAGGTCCTCCCGCAGACATGGCATAAGCTGTGGAACCGCTCGGAGTGGAAATAATCAAACCGTCGGCTCTCACTTCATCAATGATTTCTCCGTCAACCTTTATCTGGAAGTTAAGCATCTTGGCGGTCTGGTTGGTCATGATAACCACTTCATTGATTGCGGAATAGTGGTTGTTTTCGTGAGATACAACAAGCCTTGTCCGTTTTTCCTTGTAGTATTCTCCCTTTAGAATTTCATCAAGTGCGTCGAAGGTATCTTCCACTTCGGTGTCTGTTAAAAATCCGACTGTTCCCATGTTGATTCCAAATACAGGAATTTCAGGTTTCATCTTGGCTTCGGCACGAAGCAGTGTACCGTCCCCGCCCAGAATAACTGCCATGTCGCAGTTGAAATCATATATGTTTCTTGAAAGCGCATCGAAGTTGATGTCGAAGTTTATTTCGCCCAGTAAATCGACCATGTTCGGATGGTTTTTCTTGATTCTTTTGATAATCTTGTCACGTTCAGGATTTTCCTTAAGTTCTGTTATCTTTTTGGCCAGCCTCTTTTCGATAATCACTTCACGGCCGTTGGTTAAAAGATAATCGACAATTTTTGCTGAAAGCAATACAGGGCGGACCTGATCAATTCTTCCCACAATTCCTATTTTTCCAATCAAATCTGTCTGATTGTCGTTTAGAATGTCAATCATCTGTTTGTGAAGAATCCTGTTGTTTGCAGCTACAACAATTGTTTTTTCGTGTATGCTCAGCTTGTTGTTGAGTTTTTCACCATACTTGTCGGTTATTATTCCTCCGGCTTCTTCCAAAATCAGTTTGGCCGCAGCTATATCTATGATTCTGCTTCCCCTGAGGTCCAGAAACGCATCGTATCTTCCGCTTGCGACATAGGAAAGCTCAAGAACCACGCTTCCCATAACTCTCATCCTTCTTGCATTGTCGACCAGTTTTGATGCTTCGATTGTTCCGCTTTTGGTAAAACCACCAAGTGTCATGTTGCTTATTTTCACTTCGTCACTTGGATGTACCTGTTCATTGTTTAGCCAGCATCCTTTTCCCTTTTCGGCTTCAAAGAAGTTACCTGTTGCAAGATTGCTTAAAAATGCCAGTTCCACATCATTCAATGTGGCAAGTCTTCCTTCCGGAACGCTTGCAACGGCCAGTGAAATTGCAAAAGCAGGTATTTCCTTAACAGCATTTGTTGTTCCGTCAATAGGGTCGACCAGAAATATGAATTTTGGCCTTTCCTCTTCAGGCAGATCATTGTTTCTAAGTTCCTGTGTAAGGGACACGCTTATCTTTCTGCCTTTACCTAATCTCAGCTCTCCTACTTCTTCACTTACGATGTAGGAGTATACTGGAGCCTCCTTCAGGATACTGATTACCTTGTCTTCAGCGATAACATCGATAAATGAGGTTGGAGTCCCGTCAGCACCGATTTTAACGGTTTCGCCTGCTGCTTCAGTACCAAAATAAGGTCTGGTTGCTCTACTTACTTCCCTAATAATTTCATAAGCAAGGTCTGTTGCCATTTTTTTATCCTGTGCATCCATTAGTTCCACCTCTTTTTTTATGATTTTTGATTTTGCAATATTTAAGTTTGTTAAAGTTTTTTGTTTATTCGTCAATAATGTCTTCTTTTAGATAAACCACGCTTGCAACAACTGATGCAATGCTTTCGACCGTGGTTGTGGAGCTTTTGATAATAAGGTCTTTTATTTCAACCCCGCGCTTTTCCATCATGTATTCAACCATATTCTGCGCTTTGGAGGTTAAATCATTCGGATTTTCCCCACGGCCGCATGTTTCAACAACACAGCCCAATTCATCTCCAATAGCTACAGCCACTACGGCAGTGATTGTTTCGCCGGGTTTGTCTGAAGTGACCTCTGAAAGAACGCAGTTTACCATTGCGCCCGGTTTGAGTGTTGGCAGGGTTTCAATTTTTGTTTTACGCCCAAGCATGCTTGATACTTTAATCAGGTTCACATCACCTATGCCTGCATCGCTTAGGGCGTTGTCAAATGCATTCAACTTTGTCGGCCCTTCATCTTTTCCACTTACAATAGCTATTTTCATTATATCACTAATTTAATATTATTGTTTTTCATGTTAAATATATATTTAAACAATGAAGTACAATATAAATTTAGGTGTACCTAATGATTTTGAATAAGTATTTGTCGATTGCAATTTCAGGCTGTTTATTTTTATTGATGATGCTCATTGCATCAATTTCAGTAATCGTATTTTTCGGGGGAAATCAAATCCCTGTTTTAGGAGTATTTTTTGTTTTAATCTTTTATTTCATAACCAAGGCATTTTACAATTATCTGCGAAATGACGATTTCTATAAAAACACAAAAAAACATAAAAGCGATAAAAAAGGGGAAAAATATTGGGTTAAAGGCGAAAAGGATATCAAAAAGGTATTTATAATTGTGTGGGTTATCGTTATCCTGATTTTGGCAGCACTTTCTCTGATATTATACTCCTATAACAATGCCACATTGTAGCGAATAGTTTATATAAAATAGGAAATATAGTTAATAGTAATCTAATAATAATGCTTATTATAAGATTAAAAACCGGTTTTTTAATTATGGAGGAAAATTAATGTCAACAAAAGTTGTAGAAATTAAAACATTAAAAGTTGGAAAATATATCGTTTTAGGAGGAGAAGCTTGTAAAATCGTAAGTTACTCAACTTCATCCCCTGGTAAACATGGAGCTGCAAAAGCAAGAATCGAAGCTATCGGTGTATTCGATGGCCAAAAAAGAAGTCTTGTAAAACCTGTAGACAGTAAAACTGATATTCCTATAATTGACAAAAGATTAGGACAAGTTATTTCAATCCAAGGCGACATGGTTCAAATCATGGATATGGAAAACTACGATACCATTGACTTACCAATGCCTGAAGACTTAAAAGACTCTATGGTAGAAGGTATTGAAGTAGAATACATTGTTGCTTTAGGAAACATGAAAATAATGAGAATCAGAGGATCTAACTAGATTCTCTCATTATTATTTTCCTTTTTGTAAAATTATGCTTTTAAATACATACGAACCATGGAAATTTGCATTTTCAAAAGAAAATGAGGATATCAAAGAAAATTCATTTGGAATAATCGGAGTTCCCTTTGACAGCACTACTTCTTATCACTCCGGTGCACGTTTAGGACCAATTGTTGTGCGTGAAGCATCATTTGGTTTCGAAAAATACAATACTACTTTTAACAAGGATTTGACAGCTTCTTTTTATGATTTCGGTGATGTAAATGTCGTTCCAGGAAACTGTGAGAAAACCTGCAGCATCATTGAAGATACCGTCAATGAACTTTATGAATTGAATCTGAAACCGCTTATCATCGGAGGCGAACACTCAGCCACCATCGGTGCGGTCAGGGCACTATGCGAAAAATATGAAAAGCTTACAGTAGTTCATCTCGATGCCCACAGAGACCTTGCATTCGATTTTGTAGGTGAGAAATACTCCCATGCGACAGTAATGAGAAGGGTTCATGAGATGGGTGTTAACCTGGTTCAGATTGGAATCAGATCATCATCACAGGACGAAGAGGATTACGTCAAGTCAACATATGACATTCAAACTTTTAAAAATAAGGACGCCCACAAGCATATGGATGCAATCGAGTATTATCTTGCAAACATAGACGGGCCGATATACATTTCAATCGATATGGATGTGATAGACCCTTCAATCGCTCCAAGCGTTGGAAATCCGACTCCTGGCGGACTGTACATATCTGAAATTGAAACAATAATTCAGGCTTTGGCCCGCAAGAATATAGTTGGATTGGATGTTGTTGAAACCGCATGCGACAGACTGGGAGATACTACAGCAGTTGTTGCGGCAAAAATTATTTATGATTTTTTAACTTTAGTTGATTAAGATGGATATCAAAGCACCCATTGTTATGGAAATAATTTTTATAGCCATTGCCTTTTTGATATATTTTGCAACTTCGAACACGTTTTTCATATTCAATTTTTTATATATTGGAACCGCAATTGCAATTGGACTCTTTCTAATGGCCAGAGGAAATCGCTATGCAAGAAATGTGATTCTTGTAGCAGTCGGGTCTTATATCCTGTTTTATGTGGCTCTGTTGGGTCATGAAAATATGCTCATGAGTGGATTTTGGTATTATCTGTTTTTAGGGGTTTTTGAAGCTGCTGTTATACACTTTTTAATTGCTAAAATCGCAGGACCGTTCTTATTTGGTCGAGGATGGTGCGGATATGCATGTTGGATAGCGATGGTGCTTGATTTGCTTCCTTATAGGATTCCACAAAATCCAAGAAAAAATTGGGAATACTTCAGATATGTCTTTTTTGCCATGATATTGGTAGCTGTCGTTGTGTTATTTGTATTGAAAGTGGTTAATTTGGATCTGATTATATTCTACATGTTTATTTTAGGAAATGTTGTATATTATGCAATTGGAATTGCTCTTGCATATTTCCTTAAGGACAACAGGGCATTCTGTAAATATGTGTGTCCAATAACTGTATTTTTAAAACCGACCAGTTATTTTTCATTGATAAGGGTGAATGTTGATGAAAATAAGTGTATCGATTGCGGAGCCTGTGTAAAAAAATGTCCGATGAATGTCAACTTGCTGGATAATGCCCGCTCAAGAGAGAACGGAACGGAATGCATACTCTGCATGGAATGCGTTAGAAATTGCCCTAAAGATGCAGTTAAAATATAAATTCAGTCATTATAATCTTTTTCTACCTTGTCAAGGTAATATTTTCCCTTGTCGGTGATGCTGTAGAATCTGTATCTTTTGTCTTCTTCGTTAAGACATTCCACAAGCTCAGCATCCTTTAATGTTTTAAGATATTTTGAGACATGATTACTGTTGTCATCAATATCCTTGCTGATTTTTGATGGAATTTTATCTTCATTTTCAAGTGATTTAAGCACTTTGACCCTTTTTTTAGATCTTGCCAGTAAGGATATAATGCTCATATCATCTTTTTTGCTCATGATTTTAAATTTGGTCTTTAGCTATATAGTAGATATCTATATGATATTAGCATGCTAATAGCAATATTTATATGTTGTGTTTAAAATAATTAATATTACAAAACATGGAGGTTTTTTTATGACAAAGAAAATTTTAACATTGTTGATTGTCTTAGTGGCAGCAATATCTATTGCTAGTGTATGTGCTGCCGATTTGACAAAAGAACAGGATTTCAACGGTTTATTTAAAATGAAAGTGGACGGCAGTGATAATTTCACAAGCATTGATGTTGGAAATAATTTTTCAAGTTTATTGCAATCCAGAATCGCCTATAAAAATGCTAATGAAACAATATTCGTATTTTTCTATGAAAATGATTTAAATGATGCTGTAATGTATGCATCAGACGGCAATATAACTCAGTTTGAAGCTCTAAATGGAGTCGGTACCTTCAATTTCACTGACCAAATGACTCAGTCATTAGATGGGAAAGCTTCTGTTGGTGTAGCAAAAATGTCTGATGATCAGTCAAAAACTGTTTTGCTTGGTGGAACTAACGAAACTTTACTTAAAGAATATGCAGATACAATAACATTTTAAAAATAATATTTTTCTTTATTTTATTTTTTGGGTGATATTATTAAAATTGGAGATTTTGACATTAGTTTTAAATTGATAGTGGGCATATTGGTTGCAATTATCATTATTTTAGGATTAATGTCACTGATAACTGGTGGAGGTAATGATTTTACTGTTAATGGGGTTAGTTTTCACATACCTGACGGTTTTGATGAAGTAACTAAAGATAGTCTTGATACTGATACAGATTTTGAAGAGTATACCTTTAAAAACACTAAAAATCATGAATTCATTAGAATTTCAGTAGTTGATTTTACCAAAGATGAGTCTGCAATGTATGATTATTTTAAACAGAAAGGATATAAGCAGGAGACAATTGACGGAAAGAACGGATATGGAGCGATGGGTCCCGGTCTTAGATATGGATATTGCTACATTGATGGTGGAAAATATGTCGTAATGGATGTTCCGTGGGTTTATGATGAAGAAGGAATGCAGCATGACAAGCTAATCAGTGAAATTATCAAGTGAGGTGTTCCATGACAGAAGATATTTCGAATAACATTGAATTTGTACCGATTATCAAGGGATTGGTCGTATCAGTCCTTTTCTTTATCATAGGCATGTTTACTGGAGGATATGTGTCTATGTTGGGTGTAGTGGTCGGTTCTGCGGTTTCAGGATTTTCAACTGATCTTTCAACCAAATATGCATTGATTTACGGTGCAATCGTAGGTATAATCAGTGGTATTTTAACAGGGGCATTTTATGTCATAATACTGTTTATTATTTTGGGAGTGTTTGGCGGATTCATAGGTAAAGTGATTCAGGCAAATTTTAATTAGCTTATTTTTGAATTGGAATCATATTTTCATGATTCTAATATTATTTTTTTTTCATTGCAATAGTCACCAAAAATATTTAAATTGCTGTTTTAAATATAGAATATATTGAAAGAGGCGATTTTATGGGTAAAAAAATCTTTACAATATTTCTGGTTGCCGTCATTGCAGTCCTTGCTTTGGGATCATTTGCTTTTGCAACTGATGAACCGTATGACACTCAAAATTTTGGCGGTTCATTCAACATGACAGTTCATTTGGGTGAGGTCTATGTTCCTTCCCAGTCAAACGGAAGTCTGGGTTCTGTTTGTGAATACATAAACAACAACTCCGACGGCAATTTCCGCAAGGGAGATATTAATATATACTACTACAATGAATCTGTTCTTGCAGATAACGAAACAGACGTATTGGAACATGCTCTGGGAGATTTGACAACAACATATTCATATCAGATTAATCAGAATGATGATTTAATCATATTGCAGAACGACAAGGAAATGTGTGGCATTCCATTTTTCCTGGTTGGAAAAACCAACGGCAATGAAGTGGTTTTCCTGGGCGGTGAAAACATGAATGAACTGACACAGTATGCAAACAGCATCAAGTTTTCAAACACTTAACTTTTTTTTTAATTTTTTTGATGCTTCATTTTCAATCAGTATTCCAATTTTTCAATAATAATAAATATTACATAAAACATAAATTATTATATTAACGAAATGGAGCAAAAATATTATGAATAAGAGAATAATACACCTTTCAGGCCATATTATTGACTCATTGACCTTAACCAGAACAATGGGCATAATCATGGACAAAGGGGGAGAATTTGACATATTGGAAATTGATGTTGGACGAAAAAAATCAGATGTCAGTCATGCAAAGATTGAAGTTTCAGCAGATTCTCCCGAACTGTTAAATTCCATATTGGATGAACTGTCCGTTCTTGGTGCATCAATAGATGAAATAAAGGAAGTCAATCTGGTTGCATCAACTAAGGATAAAGTTGCTCCTGAAGGTTTTTATTCATCATCCAATCACACTACTCATATTTACTATGGAGGAAACTGGATCAAGGTTGAAGAAATCGAAATGGACTGTCTGGTCGTCGTTGATGAGAGTGTTCCAAGAGCATATGTGAAACCTATTGCCGAGATTAAGGCAGGAGATAAAATTGTCGTAGGTCTTGACGGAGTTAGGGTAACACCACCTCACAGGTCAAGAAACGAACAGCAGGTGTTCGAATTCATGAACAGTGAAGTTTCCTCAGAAAAGCCATTGATGAATCTGATTAATGGTATTGCAAAAGAAATGAAGGAAATAAAGGATAAAGGTGGAAAAATCGGTATTGTCGGAGGGCCGGCTATTGTTCACACCGGTTCAGGCAAATATTTGGCTTCTCTTATTCGGGAAGGCTACATTGATGTCATCATGGCCGGAAATGCACTGGCAACTCACGATATTGAATCCAACCTTTTCGGAACTTCCCTTGGAATTGAAGTTGAAACAGGTAAGATTGTAGCTCACGGCCACACTCACCACATGAGAGCAATCAACAGAATTAACAATTCAGGTTCCATCCAGCAGGCTGTCGAAGACGGAACCCTTACTGGGGGAATAATGTATGAATGCGTTAAAAATAATGTTCCATATGTTCTGGCAGGTTCCATTCGTGATGACGGACCTCTTCCAGATGTGATGACTGATGTGATTGAGGCTCAAAAGGTCATGAGAAAATATGCTCAGGAACTTGACATGGTTCTTATGATTTCAACTATGCTTCACTCAATCGCAACAGGTAATTTGCTTCCTTCAAGGGTAAAAAGTATCTGTGTAGATATCAATCCTTCCACAGTTACCAAACTGTCTGACAGAGGAAGCGCTCAAGTTGTAGGTATTGTTACTGATATCGGTACATTCCTGCCACTTTTATATAGGGCTTTACATGAGGAATGATAATATGGCATTCACATCTTTTATTCTTGATGTAGTTTCAAATTCCGTTTATCCTGCAAGGATTACAATTGAAGATGGTGTCTATACAAATATTGAACCGATTTTAATTAATGAGCGAACAAGGTTGGATATTAAGGGATTAATGATTCCAGGATTCATTGATTCTCATATTCATATTGAAAGCAGTATGCTGACTCCAGCTCAATTTGCAAGGGTTGCTGTTCGCCATGGAACTACTGGTGTGGTATGTGATCCTCACGAAATAGCCAATGTGTTGGGTGTTGGCGGTGTTGAAGCAATGATTGAGAATTCAAAAGCCGTACCATTTAATTTCTTTTTCACAGCACCATCCTGTGTTCCGGCAACTCCATTTGAAACTTCTGGAGCTATTTTAAACTCTCCTGAAATTGAATATCTGCTTAAAAAGGATGAAATTGTTGCTCTTGGAGAAATGATGAATTATCCTGGTGTAATCAATGGTGATGAGGAAGTTTTAAGCAAACTGTCATTGGCAAAACAGTACGGCAAACCTATTGACGGTCACGCCCCATTACTTACTCGTGAAAATTTGGATAAATACATTGCTGGGGGTATAATAACTGACCACGAATGCAGTAATCTTTTGGAAGTCATCGAAAAAAAGATGAAAGGCATGAAAATTATGGTACGTGACGGATCATCTGCCCTAAATATGGAAGCTCTTTTTGATTTGGAGAGGGGTAGAAATTTGGTAGAAAATCCTGATGCGCTTGGAATGGTTTATCATGAGATATTCAATGAAAGAATTTTCTCTCCACTTTTTGATTTTATCGTCAGTGATGACAAGCATCCCGAAGATTTAATCAAAGGGCATCTGAATGTATCTGTATTAAAAGCAGTTGAACTGGGCATTGATATAATTCAGGCTCTTCGTATGGTCACAATCAATCCTGCATATCATTACAATTTAAATTGCGGAGCGATTGTGGAAGGGGCAAGAGCAGATTATGTTATTGTAGATTCTTTATCTGAGTTGAATATTTTAAAAACATATATCGGAGGTAAATGTGTATTCGATGGGGAAAACGTATTGTTTGATGCCCCTGAAATTGATGCTTCCAATTCAGTCAATACCTCCAAAAAAACTGCTGAAGATTTTGATATTTATTATGATGGGGATGAAGCTGAAGTCAATGTCATCGAATGCTTTGACGGAGAACTGTTAACTGAAAAGGCAACTGCAAAACTTAAAACAAAGGACGGTAAAATCCAATCCGATATCTTCCAGGATGTATTGAAAATTGCTGTTGTGGAACGTTACGGTGGAAACAAGATTGCAAATGCGTTCATTAAAGGTTTCGGTCTTAAAAAAGGTGCTATTGCATCTTCAATAGCTCATGACTCTCACAATATTATAGTAATAGGTTATAATTCAGAAAGTATGGCTGAAGCCGTCAACAGAGTCATTGACGATAAGGGAGGAATTTCAGTTGTCAGTGAAGATTTCACAGACTCATTGTCTCTTCCTATTGCAGGGCTTATGAGTAATGAGGAGGCCCATGTTGTTGCCCGTAAACTGGAAACCCTGCACAATATGGTTGATGTTTTAGGCTGTAAAATCGAGGCGCCGTTCATGACAATGGCATTCATGGCGCTTTTGGTAATTCCATCAATCAAAATCTCAGATTTGGGTCTGTTTGATGGTGATTCATTTGAATTTATAGATGTTGTTAGAAATTAGGGTTCATATCCCCTATTTTCCAGTTCTTTTTTTATAATGGTCATGGCCTTTTTGTCATCTGCTGTTCCGACTTTTCTTGTAACCCTATAGGCTTCCCTGAACTTATTTATATAATCCTCTTTTTTATTATCATCCGCCAAATCGAAGCGTGTAAAATTGGCAAGGGTTTCAACTACATAGCTGAAGCCCCGGTTGAACGCTTTGGTGTTGTTTTTTATGACAAGTTCAGTTACCTGTGCCTTGATGACGATTGCTTCGTCCTTCTTTTTAATCGGATCGCTTTGCTTTACTGCTTCCTTAAGGGATATGACTTCACATTTGAAAAAGGCATCGCCACATTTAAGTGTTCCTCCATCTCCAAAATAGTCCTGGGGCAGGTTTTCGATGGTTGAAATTGTAAACACTTCAACATCATGGGTTATGTTTACGATAAACTCTCGTTCACGGATTATGTTGTCGAGGGTGTGGCTTCCCTTGAAGATACGGTTCACGATTCTGTCCGGTGCTGAACATATAACGCCAATCGGTGCGGCATTGTATGTGTTGTCACAATTTTTTGTCGTAATAATTGTCTCGTATTGTCTTCCTTTTTCCATTCCGATTAAAGATAAATCAATTTTCATGATAACCATTTTTAAAAAACATTTTTATAATATTAAATAACAATATATTATTGATATTATTTAATTTTAAGGAGTTTTAAGCATGAAATATAAAATGTATGATGAAATGATGGAACAACCAGATTCACTTAGAAGGACTTTTGAAAGTGAACTTTCCGTAATGGATGAGGTTTCCAAAAAAGTTTCCGAAGTCGATAAAGTTTATTTAATAGGTTGTGGAAGTTCTATTTCTACATGTTACAGTGTACGTGACGCAATAAGGATGTCAAGTACTAATATCGATATTGAAGTGTATGCTGGTTATGAATTTTACTATAACAAAAAACTGATAGAAAATGAAAACTCACTTGCAATATTCACCTCACAGTCAGGTGAAACTGCAGATACATTAGCTGCTTTAAGAAAAGCCAACGAATATGGCATCCACACTGTTTCTATTTCAAATGAACCTGAAAGCTCAATGATAAAAGAAGCTAAAACTCCAATTGCAACCAGGTGCGAAACTGAAACAGCAATTTTAGGAACCAAAACCTACATTACTCAGCTTGCAAGCTTATATCAGATTTTATTTAAGGCATCAGATTATGAAAACAGGGATGAACTATTATCAGAATTGTCCCAGATGCCGGACATGATTGAAAAATTACTGGACACTACAGAAGAGGACAATAAAAAATTGGCTGAAAAATATGCTTCAGAAGATTTATTCTACTGTCTTGGAAGCGGTCCTAACTTCGGTCTTGCCTACAAACTGGCAATGACAATGCTTATGGAAGGTGCAATCAAGCATGCATGTCCTGAATATGCTGCCGAGTTCAGACACGGTCTGATTGAAAGGGCAGAAAAGGATGTTCCGGTTATAATTCTTAGATCTGATTTCGAGTCCGATGAGATTACACAAAAAGCAATAGACTTTTGTGAAAACCTTGAAGCAAAAACAATACTCTATGACTTAAAAGATTATGCTGATGTGGATAAGCTATTGTCTCCGTTTATTCTTGTGATTCCACTTGAATGGTTTGTATATTACCTTGCACACTTCAACGATGAAGATCCTGGTGCAACAAGACACATCGGAAAAGTAAGATATTAATAATGTAGTTTTACTGCATTCAATATTTTTTTTATTGATGAAAAATTAGATAAGTCTATAAAATTTTACGGACTCAAAAAAAGAGAAAAGATAAGTAGAATGTTTATTCTACTTTGACTTTATGTTTTGGTATGATCAATTTTGGAATGGTTATAGTAACGATTCCTCTTGCGAATTTTGCTTTGATGTTTTCAATATCAAGACTGTTTTCAAATCTGACGGTTTTTACACATCTTCCTGATTTGATTGAAGAGACGATTACTTCGAGTTCTTCTTCTTTTTCAGCATCGAATTCTTCAATGTATGGGATAAATGTGGTTTCGATAGTAATGTCGTTGTCACCCGCTTCAATTGAGATGTCCTTTTTGGCAGCACCTGGTACAGCTACTTTCATGTAGTAGTTGTCTTTGGTTTCAATAAGGTCAATGTCTAAGGTTTGAACGGTTGATTTTTTGTAATCTTGATATTTTTGATCTGCATTTTTTTGCATGCTTTTAAGACTTTCTTTAAAATCATCAATGGTTTTTGATAAGTCGTTAATCACATTGTCTGCAATATTTTTGCTTTTTTCTTTTTTATCTTCAAAAGTTTCTTTTGCTTCATCTTTTGCAGAGTCGAATGCTTCTTTTGCATCTTCGACTTTTTCATCAAATTCTTCTTTTTTATCTGAAATTTTAGTATCAATTGTTTCTGAATCTACCATAGTTTTCACACTCCTATGATGAAATTTCATTTAACATGTTTTATTTACTTTTTGTTACTATATAAAGTTTTCTA
>NZ_JAZQIJ010000097.1:0-6995 GCF_045541095.1 Methanobrevibacter sp. | reverse complement strand
GGGCTTCTTTTCGATTTTTTATTAATTAATAAAGATAATGTATTATTTTTTTAATTAAAATTAATTTGACTTAATTCTATTTTAAAAAATATCAAACTCTTTATTGATATATTATTTATACAGTTTTTAATATAAAGTTTTCTAAAATTCAATTTCACTGGATAAATAAAAACATCTACATTTAAGTTCAAAAACTCCAAATACCACTCTAAACAAATAAAAATAATTAAAATTTAATAAAAACAATTAATTTTGAAAAAACAAATAAAATTTTATAGATAAAGAATAAATACTCGCAACAAATATTTTTTTAAAAAATCAACTCATATCTCATTTTATAAACAAATTCTGAAAACTCACATTAAATCTCATCTAACCAAATCAGCCAACCAAAACCTGCAAAATTCCAATTTGCATGCTCTAACTCATTTATTTTTAAAGAGATTATTTCTTAAAAATTTAATTTTCAAAATAACCAAACGGTTACAAAACTCAAAATCAGAATTTAAAAACTCACCTAAACCAAAAACAAAAATGAAAAATAAAAATTAATATATAGAAAAAATTAATTATTCAAACTTAATATTTTCACTTTTAACCATGCAATAATGCTTATTTTAAAAAATTCACATCTGATAGATAAATGTTATCTATCATATACCACCAAGGTAAAAAAAAGTGTTGATTTTTTTACCTCGATGCGATTGAATGAAGTAAAATATTGGAAAATCTTTCTATTATTCAAGTAATCAAATAGGTTGCAAACTATTTTATAATTTTGTTGAGGTCGGAATATCTAAAATAGTTTTAACTTG
Source organism: Methanobrevibacter sp. (assembly GCF_045541095.1). Taxonomy (GTDB): domain Archaea; phylum Methanobacteriota; class Methanobacteria; order Methanobacteriales; family Methanobacteriaceae; genus Methanocatella. Next base: position 6,180 of record NZ_JAZQIJ010000097.1, on the reverse strand, counting down.
AAAATATAATTTTTTTCCAACATTTTCATATTGTAAAACAAACAATTAAGTCCATTTTACATTTATTATATCTATTTTTACTGAGTATATAAAAGGATATGTATTATCGTACTTATCACAACAACACTTATTGAAAAATCATCATGACTATTGAATCGACATTATAGGACAAGTGTTAATTTTTTAAGGAATTTAGGTTTTATCACCTAAGGAGGTAATTTAAGTAGCAAAAATAATACTTTGCAAAAGCTCTCTCTAATCTTTTATATACATTATAAACCTACTTATTATTATAAGGAGCCTGAACATGAATAATGAAATTGTAAAAACATTATTATACACCAGTGAAGACGGAGCAGTGGCCATAAATGTAATCATTGATTCTGAAAATGACACAATGTGGACTACACAAAAAACCATGGCCGAGTTGTTTGGTAAAAATATCAAGACCATAAGTAAACATTTAAATAATATTTTTGAGTCTGAAGAGTTGGTAAAATCGGAAGTTACCTTCAATCCGAACGATTCCACTAATAGTGGAAACGTTATTATAAACCCTGATGCGAAAACACAGCCAATATTATACAACCTGGATGCCATTATCTCAGTCGGTTACCGTGTAAACAGCAAACAGGCAACACACTTTCGAAAATGGGCAACAGGAGTACTTAGAGAGTATATTGTAAAAGGTTTTGCACTGGATGATGAATTACTGAAAAAAGGCTCAAGATTTGGGAAAGATTACTTTGACCATTTGCTTTCAAGAATCAGGGAAATACGTGCATCTGAGAGAAGATTCAACCAAAAAATCACAGATCTATATGCAACAAGTGCAGACTACAATCTGGATGCCGATGAAACAAAAGACTTCTTTGCCACAGTGCAGAACATGCTACTCTTTGCCATAACCGGCCAGACTGCCGCTGAAATCATAAAATCCCGCAGTGACAAAAATAAAATTAACATGGGACTTACAACATGGGAAGATGCTCCTCATGGAAAAATCCTGCAGGCAGACGTGGTAATTTCAAAAAACTACTTAAACAAAATGGAACTGGATTCACTGAATACACTGGTTGACGGTTTTTTAACATTGGCCGAGACAAGGGCAAATTCCCAAAAACCAACATTCATTAATACTGGAAAACATTGCTTTACGGATATCTTGAATTAAGCCAATTACCACTGCTGGAAGGTAAAAAATAAGACATATTTCTATAATCTGAAGGGAGCTACTTCTCCAGACACTCCTTAAATTTTTAAGGAGTTTAGGTTTTAGTGGCATTATAAAATCATTCATATTACCACAATAATTTTCTAAGCACATAATCAGATATTCAATAAAAAAAAAATACAATTAAGAATTTTTCAATAAATCTTCAAGATATTTAAATTTATTAAAAGATAAAACACTAATTAATTCAGAAATAGCTTTAATAAAATCTTTATCATTACTTATAAGCACTAAATCCCTGATTGTATTAGTTTTAAGATAGTCATGAACATCAAAAAGAATATCTTCATCTTCACCGTGGAAATAATTTCTAAGAGATTTTTGATGAATGACATTCAGAACATTTGGATCTTTATTTTGATGAGCCGGAATAAAATTCATTTTCTTTAAGCAATCTTTTTTACCGTTTCTGTGTTTTGATTCAAAATTCATAGAATAATTCTTGAAATCTGTTTTTACTTTGAATGCATCTGTATTCTCATCGAAATTTAATTCATTCCATATTACATCAATAGCTTTGTGCATATCATTAACATCAAACTTTCCTATTTGTCCGAATCTATTTACTTTCAAGTGAATTTCAGCTAAATCTATGAAATCATAATCTCCATATTTATTAAATATCTTTTCTAATTTAGTCAGAAACTTAGCATATTCCCTATCTTTCCTTCGAGAAACCTCTTTTATTTCCTCATTAACATGAAAAGAATAATACTTAGTATTTTCATCAACAATTGCTTTTTGAGAAGCAGTATGTAATGGATCTAATGAATAAATGTATCCAATTATTACATTAGTATCTAAAAAGGTATTCATTAACCTACCCCAAGATATTTGTCACTTTATCAACTGCATCATCGTATTTTGAATCACTGTCAAAGATTTCAGTGTAGAAGTAATCTTCTTTTTCATATAAGAAAGTATCAAATTTCTCATATTCTTCTTTATAATCATCGAATTGTCTTTCTTTAACAATCAAATCATTGAAATTTTCTAAAAGAAGCACTATGAATGAAGAATAGTAAAAATATTTTTCAAGATTATCAACAATGTAAGTAATCATTCTTTTAATTGATGCAAAGTTATAATATTCATCATAATCAAAGTTGATTTGTTCCATCATTTCAGAAATTTCGTTTAATGAAGATTTAATAGACTCTAAATCATTTAAAAATTTCTTATCTTCAGAATATTTATTAATAAATTCCTCAAGAGGCATTTCATCATTTCTAGTGAATTTGTCTTTAACATAATTATAAAATTCTTTAAAAATGTCTGAAAAATCATCTATGAAATTATTATTTCCATTTACAGTAGCATATCCTGACATGAATCATTCCTCCAGTTTATTAATTGCATCAATGAATATATTAAGTGTTTTATTTGTATCAGCATCAACAATTACCTGTTTTAATAATGTATCCTTAGAATTTCTATTTGCAATAGACACTATCTCGTGCTCTGAGTCTTTAGATAGTTTCTCATCGCGTACACGAAGTTGAATGGTTATGGCTTCAACACATTTACCATCTAAGTTTTCGTTAATATTATCAATTAAGTCTTGATTTAACAAATCATTAAGTGATAATCCTTTAGTAATAGCTTGGAGATAATCCCATTCCATTTAAAATGACTCCTAAAAAATTATAATGATGATACAAATATTCAATTAATAGTTTGTATTAATTAATTTAAATATTTTTGGTTGGATACTAGATAAAATTTACATTTCTATGTAAATATTGCTTTAAACTTAAAATAATATATTAAAACATGCATTAACTATTAAATTTGCCAATTGACTAGGATTACAATGTTTTCTGAAATATATTTGGATTATTTCTTATATCTGCTGATTATTTTTATGAAAAAATATTCATTTCATCAATTACGAACAAAATAAACAATATCCATTTTACTAACTTTGTACCAAATATATTCTTAATGAGCAATAAAGAAAAGGTTATGTTAAATTGGAAAGTAACATAAGATTATGAAGGCATTCAAGGAATGCCATCACAACAACACCATTACCCTTCACTAACCTTGTTAATGATTCAAATAAGTTCTTTCAAACCTCTAACCTCTTCAAATTCATTTCTCATGCTGCCCACTTCAAATTTTAATGCTTCATTTTCATTTTCCATCTGAATGAACTGAGGAGATTTAATAGACAGTTTTTCAATGTCATAGAACTTGTGAAAAAAGATGATGCAGTTCATCTCTTTTCTAACAGTTCCCGGAGCATAGTTTTGAAAGAGATGATGCCTGTACTCAATCAGTTTTGATTTTAATCTGCTGTGTTACCATTTGACCACTTTCATCTCATCATCTTCTGCCTCCTTGAGAAAGTCCTTAAGCTCCATGTCAAAATATATGCAGTACTTTCTCAAAGCAATCTCATAATTAAAGGTTGTGCCTCAAGTGGTTGCAACTTATCGATAGATTTTTCAATAGCTCGTCACCATCATGATTTCACCTATATTTTTTAGATATTTAAAATCTTTAGAGAGAGCGTCTGAAAAGTAGTAAATATGAGAACTATAAAACTGTTCGTATAAAACGTGTGATATAGTTCGCAACCTTATCATTTTCACATCATTAAAACTCCAGTAAAAGATTTGTTCTGCAGTTCTAATTACTTTTTTGAAAACGATGTTTGACATTGCAATATTGCTTTGACTTCATAAAATTGCTTTTATTTCAAACAATAAATATATCTACTTTCTGATTTAATAGAAAATATATGATTAATTCTTATAGTATAAAAAAAGTAAATTTAGAATGTAAAATATATACTAAAATTTATAGTACATTCAAAATATACCCTAATTTATAATACATGCTAAAATTTATATTATACTTTTTTAGATTTCATTTTAATTTTTTTATATTTGTCAAAAATAACCTCATATCCTTTATTATAAAATGGACATGCTTTTATACATTCAGTGCAGCCTTCACTACATCCAATACATACATCTTCAATAAAACTCACAGTTTTAGTTTTTTTATCCAAAACTAAAGCATCATTTGGACATGCTCTAACACAGGAGTTACAATAATTGCAATAATCAGGAATCCATTCATAAGGATTAATTTTGGTTTTAGGCAAGTTTTTAATATTGACTAATATGGCCGATATTTTTTGATTGGGGCCTTTATTAGGACTGATCAGCAAACCACTTTTTCCAATGCACCCCATTCCTGCTTTTTGAGCCAAATGTGAAAAATCTATTGTTTCTTCACGAGGATGGGCAACTAATGTTTCAAATCCCCTTAGTCTCAGGTAATCTGAAATCTTATATGTTAAATTTCCAAAATCCCGATATAACTCATCATTATATTCTTGAGCTTTAATACCTGCGCCGGCATCATGAATGCATTGGCTAATCTCATAAGAAAATAGAATGGCTGAGTTGAAATCAAAATCTAAACCATGCAAGAAATAATCTTTGATGCCCTCAACATAAGCTATTTCCACAACACCCAACTGTTTCAAATACACTTCAAAATCCTCTAAAAATTCTTTTGTAACAGAATTTATTGGATTTATAGGATTTTCAATTTTTGATGTGTTTGGAAATGAAATATCCCCGCAACAAGAATTATTACTGGATTTAACCAATACGTTCTGAATCAAACCATCAAAGTTCCAATTATCTGCCATTTAACAACACCCACAGCTACAACCAGAGCCTATTTGAAAACCGAACTTCTTTAAAAAATTTCTATAATCAAATCTGTTCAATGTGGCCTCATCAACAAAGGATAAAATACCAATATCATCCGCTAAAGTAAGATTTTTAAATGTTTTAAATGTAGAATCATTCAAAACGCTTTCTATAGTATTTTCACCAAATTTAAAAGCTATTTGTGCAAATGGGAACTCAAATGTATTCCTATCATCAATAACAACAGAGATTGTATCCCCTTTTTTAAGAACTATAAGATTATCCGTATCCGGCAATAACATAGCTATTTTAGCACCATCTTTAAGGGATTTGAATTCATCATAATTATTATTCACCCAATTTTCCCAAACTTTATAATCAAAATAATCCATATTCATTCCTCTAAATATTTTTTAACTCATAGTTGATCTTATTTTTAATAATCTCAACACATTTTTCTCCATTGTCGTCCAATCTGAAAGGGTCAGTGGAAAAAATTTTATGCTTTTTTAAAACATCTCCAACACCAACAGTTTTGGAAACGTTGATTCCCTTGTTATTAAGAATTTTATTCACACATCCGTTATCGCAACCGTTGATTGCAATGATTGGATATTTTTTTAGCATATCATCGTTTAATCCTTCAATGTCAGCGGATGTGGAACCCATGCAAATTGATATTATATTATCATTTTCCTTTTTACAATCCCCAACTGCTACGCGAGATACCAATCCATTAGCACTCATTCCATTGCAGGAAGCTAAAGCAATCTTTTCGACCATGTTATCAGTCCCATAATAGTTTTTCAAGACTTTGTATAATTTCTTCATTGGCCAGTTTATAATAAATCCATTTTCCCTGTTTTCGTGCAGACAACACTCCTTCTTTTTTCATCATGTTCAAATGATGAGAAACCGTTGATTGGGATTTATCAATAACTTCCAATATCTGACAAACACACAATTCACCATTTTTCAATAAGTATATTATTTTTAATCTTGTCGGATCAGCCAAAGACTTTAATATTGCCGCATGGTTTTCTAAAGTTTCATCTGAAGGCAATGTTTTAATTAAATCTTCAACAGAATAGGTTATCTCACAACATTCATCACTATTTTCAACTGCCATGTATAATAATATTATTTTGATATATTTAAATGTATCGATATATTATCTTTATAATTATTAGTCAATCAGATAACATTAACGACAGAATTCTATCAATATACATTCATTTTAACTAATACATACAATTAGTTGTAATCCTATTC
>NZ_JAZQIJ010000096.1:0-10959 GCF_045541095.1 Methanobrevibacter sp. | reverse complement strand
AATTGAAAAAATAAGAAAGATTAAAGTTTGAAGTAATTGAAAGAGGGAATTTGAAAGATAGTATTATATGTTTGTCCTAAAATTGTTAAGCTATTATACTTCAAACTTTAACAATCCATGATTTATGAAAAGGATATTTTTCACAAATTCGAAACGTAATCATATGGCCAATCATATTTTTCGTTGCATAATTATAGTATTGAAATTAATAGTATAAATACTTTTTTATAAAAAAGTAATACTTATATAATAAAAAATATAAAATAAGTATTACGAAAAAATTTAAAAAAAAATAATCATTCTCTGAAGTTCTCATCAATGTATGAATCGAACTTGACATAAGCCTCATCAATGGCTTTGATAATTTGATCTTGGCTGATTTCAGAAAGCTCATCAAAGAGAACCCCAACATCAACATCAACGTCTAACTGGTCGTTTTCATAATTGATTGTAATGTCCAAATCCAAATCCTCAACCTCTTTGGTGGAAATATTTTTTGAAACTTCACGTTCAAGGATTTCACCGAAGTCATCGGAAATGGTTGATAAGTCATCCTGAGATAATTTTTTAAGTTTTGACATGAAAATCTATAAAAAAGAAAAAAAGTATTAAGCCTATTGGCCCATACCTTGCATTGCATTTTGAATAGTGGATTGCATCTCTTCAAGTTTTTTCATGACCCTTTCTTCTTGACGGGACATGGTTTGTTTTCTTAATTGAAGAGTTTCTAATTTTTCTTCCATTTCAGATAATGCATCTGCATATTCTACTTTAATGAGTAAAGTACCAGCTTGTTTGAATACTTCAGTACTTTCATCAGTTTTTTTAAGTTCTTCTAAAGCCTTTTCAGTTTCTTGAATTTGAATTTCAACATTTTGAACTTGCATTGTTACTGCTTGAGCTTGTTGTTGTAATTGTTGAAACTGATTTAATTGTTGTTGAATGTTTTCAGGAATCTCCATAATATCACCTATATCAATTAATTAATAAATATCATTAGTTTGTTAAATTATTTATTTCTAATGCCAATTTGATCCATTTAATAGCAGAATTTACAGAAGCTCTGAATGAAGTGGAATCCTCTGCATCAATATCTATTAAAATATCAGACCCTTCAACGTCAATTGTCATTGATGACCTGTAATCCGGTGCAGTGTCGAACTCCAAAATAATCGCATCATAGATTAATTTTGCCTGCTGACTACTTGCAAATTCAATGGAAATGTTGCTTTTAACAGATTCGAGAGGAGTTTCATCAATCATTTGTAACCTCTAAAATCTTTTTAACATTAATCTGGAGATTGAGTTTATCTCCAAACTTATTAATAAAACCAATTTTAGCTATTAAATCATCAACTTTAGAAATAACAATAAAATTATCTTCAGCTATGTCCACCAGCGGCAAACCCAATATATCGCTTAATACATTAAGTCTTTCCACGCCGGAAACTATTTTCAATTGAGATGGGGCCATGTTAAGCTTTTCATTGTTGTCTAAAGAGACACTAATTAAAATTGCAAGTAAAACTTCTCCTTTATTGGAATAAAAGGTTATTTTACTCGGATTTCCTTTAATTTCATTAACAACAGCCAGGTTAATTTCCTCCAATTCCAGAGCCTTCAACAAAAGCTCGCGCATATTCATTTTTCCCCTGTTGACAGAGGTAAAACCAGTAGCATGGGCTAAATTCTTACAGAACTTCCTAGTTTTTTGAGAAGGTTTTCTAGAAGTTGAAATTAACATTTAAATCAAAAATAGTAAAAAAATTTAGTAAAAAGAAGATAAAAACTTATCTTGCTTTTATAACTCTTGTTGTTTCAGGGACTTTCTTAAATAAAATCCTATATCTGCATTTAGGACATTTATTTTCCATGTAGCTTTTATGATCTACTTCTGCTCCACAACGTGGACATCTATACAAAGCTTATTCCTCCACTTTAATATCTCTGATACTGCGTGCTGCAGATTTAGCCATAGGAGTTTGTGGAATGTAAGCTCCTCCGGTGAATACTGCACCACATTTTCTGCATTTCCAAATTCCTGCAGCTTGTCTTTTTACATATGGTCTATCACATTTAGGACAAACATGATTTTTTTTCATGTTTTCTTCAATGATTTTAACAGATCTTTTTGCTTTTCTTCCGTATCTTGCACCGAACCTACCTGTGATACCTACTTTTTTAGTTCTTGCCATTTAAATTATCTCCTTAATAATAAACTTTAAAAATATGTAAATTGCTTCAATTTACACTGATTATCTAAAATAATCATAATATAATCTAATGTAATAATATATGATTTACTAATATATAAATGTTTTCTCAAAATTAGTATTTTAAAGAAAAAAACAATGAGTATTGCATAAATAGAAAAATTTTGATGAGAAATGATAATTATCCTATAAATCTTTTTGTCATTTAAACTTCCCATCAAAAAAGATTAAAAAATATCCAACTATTCTAAAGTTGGATAGTTAGGACTTTCGTTAGTGATTAACAAGTCATGAGGGTGGGATTCCTTGATTCCACTGCTTGTAATTCTAACAAAGTTTGCTTTTTCTTTCATTGCAGCAATGTCTTTTGCACCGCAGTATCCCATGGATGATTTTAATCCACCTACTAACTGGAACAAGATTTCTGCAATGGTTCCTCTGTATGGTACAGCACCTTCAATTCCTTCCGGAACATATTTGGTATGGTTCATTTTACTTTTCTGACCTTGGAAGTATCTGTCTGCTCCACCATCATACTCACTGGTCATTGCTCCCATTGATCCCATTCCACGGTATTTTTTGTATTGTTTACCGTTCATAACGACAATTTCACCAGGAGCTTCCAAGGATGCCGCAAGCAAATTACCGAGCATTACTGCATCTGCGCCTGCACCGATAGCTTTTGCAACGTCACCGGAGTATCTGATACCACCGTCAGCAATTACAGGAATGCCTGAGTCTGCAGCTGCATCTGCAACATCTGAGATTGCAGTAAGTTGAGGTACACCTACACCTGCCACAATACGAGTGGTACACATTGAACCAGGACCGATACCTACCTTAAGCGCATCTACACCCATTGAAATAAGGTCTTCTGCAGCTTCGGCAGTTGCAATATTACCTACACATAATTCGGCATCAATATTATCTTTAATGGTTTCTGTAAATTTGACAACGTTCATGTTATGAGCATGAGCACAGTCAATGGAAATTACATCTGCACCTGCTTGGTCAAGTGCCATTGCCCTGTCCAAATCAAATGGTCCGCATGCTGCCGCAACTAAAAAGTCACCATTATCATCTCTTGCAGCATTAGGATACTGGGATCTGTTTAATATATCTTTAATAGTAATAATTCCAACTAATTTACCGTCACGTACGACAGGAAGCCTTTCAACTTTATTTTCATAAGCAACATTTAATGCATCTTCTGCAGAGACTCCTTCTTCTACGGTAACAACATCGGAAGTCATGATGTCTTTAATCGCTGTGGATGGCTCTGATTTTAAAACCGGTCTAATATCCCTTTTTGAAATGATTCCCATAATTTTGTCACCATCAACAACAGGCAAACCGCTGATTAATTCATTACGCATTAAATCTTGAGCTTGAGAAACTGTTGAATCTGGAGAAATGGTTATAACATCACGAATTGTTAAATCTTCAGCATTCTTTACTTTTTTGACTTCTTCAACCTGCCTTTCCTGAGAGATGTTTCTGTGAATTACTCCAATACCCCCCTGTTGAGCCATAGCGATAGCAAGGTCTGCTTCAGTTACAGTATCCATTGCCGCACTCAATACAGGAATGTTCAGTTTAATTCCTTTACCCAATTCCACAGTAGTATCAATGTCTTTAGGTTCCACATAACTTGCATTTGGAGTTAAAAGAAAGTCATCGAAAGTGAAAGACATTCTTGCTTCTTGAACTTTTTTTGAAAATGACATAAACAACACCTAATTAAAATGAATCCAATAATTCTTTGAGTTCAGCTACAGCAGTATGGTGTATTTTACCTGTGTTTCTGTCACCGCCGACACATGCAGCTCCCCTGATACCTACAACATCACAACCAATATCATGCAATGGTTTCAATTGGTCTTTTTTGACGGATCCTGCAAGTGCGGTTTTTAAACCATAGCCGTGAGCCTCTTCAACAAATTCTTTCAATTTATCTAAATCTAAATAATCAAATAATGTATGACCATCTTTGACTGCAGTATCAAGCATTGCTAAATCGCAACCAGCGTCTTTTGCAACCTTTGGGATTTCCATAGGATCAACTGCACCAACACGGTGAGCATCAGCATATCCTGCAGCTACAATAATTGTATCTTCACTAATATCTTTTACTGTTTTAACTACATTTTCCATAACTTCAACAGCTTCGTCATGGTCTTTTGTTCCATATAATCCAACTTTAATGTAATCTGCCCCTGACACGTGAGCTCCCATTGCTGCAAGTGAAACAGTACCCGGTTTGTATGGCACATCCCCTAAAGTAGCACTAACAAGTTTGTCTTCAGGAGTTAATTCCCTAATTTCTTTAATAACCCAAGGGAAATTAGCACCTAAAGAACCTTCTTTAGGATTTTTTACATCAACAATGTCTGCTCCACCTTCAATAGATTCGAGAGCTTCTTCACGATTTATAGGACTTATTAATAGAAGCATGTATTTCCTCCAATAAAATATAATTTTATAATATATTAATATTACTTCTTTATTATTTATAATATTTTTGTTTTATCAAAAAAAAGTTAATATGGGGAATCATTATCTGAAACATTTTTTCTTATGACCCCATGAGCCTTCGGATAAAATCCAACATCGGTTGACAACTTTCTCATGTTTTCAATTATCTCATTTGTAGGAATTGCAACCGGACAGTTTAAGGTGCATAATCCGCACAATGTACACATGAAAAGTCCTGAATTGTAGCAGGTCTCATCGTCTTCGATGAATTTTGACATTGCCACACCACGGCCACCCAGATAGTTGTTGAATCCGAATTCATTTCCAACTGCATTATAAACGGGACAGTGAACTACACAGTTTCCGCATCCTATACAGTAAAGGCATTCATCGGTAGCGTCGCTTCTTCCGTTGTCAAGCAAAATCACAACAACCCTTTCTGCACCATACATGTTCTTTAGAAGTTTTTTTTCAATATCGGCAGTCTTTGAGGGACCTGAAATTACATTCATATATGAGGTTACATAGTTGCCGGTTGCGAAAATTGTTTCAAGTTTTGAAAGGGAAATTGCGTCCTCCAAAGTAGGTACGATTTTATCAATTCCAGCTACAATTATATGCAAATCTTTCAGTGAAACTATTGAAATATTACCCTCATTATGCACCATTACGCATGACCCCTCTTCGGAGGATATGGCATTACTTCCACTTATACCTACATTGGCATCTTTAAGGCGATTCAGTACATCCTCCCTTACAAGTTCCATGATTTCATGAGGTTCCGGACTGACGTTTGCATCGAGGGAATCATTAACAATGTTTGTTATCTCACCAACGTTGAGATGGGAAGCAGGACCAGTCGGATGAACGGGCCTATTGTCAGTTCTTTTAAGCTGCAGAATCCTATCACCAAGGTCTGTTTCAACAACATCAATGTTTTTTTCAGCCAAATGACATTTAAGATTGATTTCACCCAAAGTATTTGATTTTGCCTTTGCAACTGTTGTTGCATTATAATCATCAAGCAAATCATCAATTATTTTTAAAGCTTCTGCTGAATCCTTAGCAATTTTCAAATCCATGTCATTGCGCTTGAAGGATTCCTTGAGCTGGTCTAAAAGCTGATCATTGTTTTCAATTGAATATTTTTTGATTTCACGGACTCTTTCTATTAGTCTTATTGTGGATGGCGAATCCTTGATTGAATTTGATCTGTTTTTAACAGTTGAAAATGACTTTCTCATTGTTTCAAGTTCACTAGCTTTCATCCGCATCACCATATTTCACTAAAAATTCTGTCAAGTCAAGCACTTCCAAATCATCATTGTCCAGATTGAGTTTGCAGAATGGACAAGCCACAACCAATGTTTCACAACCAGTCTGTTTTGCCTGAGAGATTCTTGAGTCTGCCATTTGAGAGGCAATTTCAGGGTATGCTGACTTTACCCCTCCGCCTGCGCCGCAGCATAAACTGTTTTCACGAATGTCTTCCATTTCAACCAGATTTGCTACACTTTCAATAACCTCTCTCGGTTCATCAAACACGTCGGAATGACGACCCAGGTGACATGAATCATGATAAGTAACATTCAAATCTTTTTTGGACAATACAAGCTTTTTATCTTTGATTAATTCATCTAAAAGTTGAGATATGTGGATTACATCAATGCCTTCGTAATCCTCTTTTAAAGTCTTATAACAACCTGCACAGGAAGTCAATACCTTCTGGTCCCTGAAGATTTCAGTATTTTTTTGAATCTGTTTTTTAGCCTCGCTTTCAAAACCGGTTCTAAGCAAAACAGATCCGCAGCATTTTTCATCATCCAAAATATGATAATCAACATCAGCCAAATTCAAAAGTCTTTCGGTGGCATCCTGAATGGTTGTTAATTTTTCTCTTGCAGTACAACCTCTAAAATATAACATGGATTATTCCTCTTCATCGTCAGGAGTGATTTCATTTCTTAAGGCGATTTCTTTAACTAGAGTATTCATATCATTCTGCATCTTATCTACAATGAAATATAATTTTAAAACAGTGTAAAACAATACAACAAATACCAATATAATTATAAAGTCCAGACCACGAGTAATACCGAATATTCTTGCAAATGTGATACTTATATCAGGGAAAATAGCAAATAAGCTAACTACAATCCAAAATAAGGACCATAATATTACAGTACTCAAGGAATTTTTACCTCTTATATATCTTGCTGCAAACCATATGATAGCAATTATGGCAATTAATGGAAATATTAAAGCATATAAATACATTTTTTCACCTTAAAACTGATGTTTAATCATTTGTAATAATATTTTAAAAGCAACCATAACGTTTGTTCCTTTAGCTTGAGTTTCAGGAGTGTAAATAGTTTCAATCGGAACTTCAGCAAACGGAATATCATTATCATTAATTTCACGTATGAATTCTGAAGATATCAGATAACCTGTAGCATTGATAGATATCTTTTCCATTGCATCAACTGTAATCGCCCTGAATCCTGTCTGGGAATCGCTTACATTCACCCTATAGAATATTCTTGTCAGAAGATTCATTATTGAATTAGCAATACTTCTGCTTCTTGGCATATCTTCAAAAGGTCTTACACCAATAACTGCCTGTGCCTCACCGGTTACCAATGGCTTTATTACCTCATCCAAATCATCAGCGGAATGCTGTCCATCAGAATCCATACTGACTATGTATTTTGGATTATATCTTAAAACAGCTTCAAAACCTGTTTGGGTTGCAATTCCAACCCCCCTATTAATCGGTAGAGAAAAAACATGAATCTGGTTAGGGAAATTCTTTTTAGCCTTCATGATAACTTCCAGAGTATTGTCTGAAGAGCCGTCATTGACGATTACCATATTGTATCCTTTTCTGGCTATATCCTCTAGAACCGGTTCGATTCTTGTTGCTTCATTATACGCCGGAAGAACCACGTATGTTGCATCTTTATCTTCCGCAGTTATTTCATATTCCATATTCCACCTATAATGGGCCAGCATCCTCTTTTCCTTCACGCATTCCCATTCCAGCTTCTTTTCTCATTGCTTTTCTATGATACATCATCTTAATTAAGTTCTGTGCGTGTTCACGGGCTCTGTTTTCTGCAAGTTTGGCAAGTTCAACCGGGTCTTCCTCTTCATCTTCATGGACAAACACTTCAAGGATATGAGTATTGGTCATCAATTGCGCATTAATCAAACCTGTTGACGCCTCATGAGCACACATCTTGTCTTTTTCCATAGGTCCCGGCATTCCAAGTGCCATTACTATATCACAGTTTTCCTCTTCAATGAGAATTTTTGCAGTTACCGGCAAATCCTTTACACCAGGAACTGTTTCACGAATTATTTTTAAATCATAAGCGTTATTTTTAAGCTCATCAATGGCAGCTGCGGCCATATCAAAACGAGCAAATGTAGTATCACAAATTCCAATTCTCATGTAAATTCACCTTATAAAAAAAGTATGTTTCTATTAGTATAAATGTTTATTTAAAATAATAAAGTATTATGAATTATTACTTAGAGTAATACTTTCAATAGTATAATTATGAAAAAAATCTGATTTAAAAAAAAATTAGTTTTTATTAACGAATTCTAAAAACTTTTCCTTTGCTTCTTCAATTGTTAACGGATAATCCTCATTCATGTCAAAGCCTTCTGCTTCAATCTGTTGGAATAACTCAGTAACAATAGGTATTTTTAAATTAGCTTTTTCAAGAATTTCCGGCTGTGCGAAAATTTCTTTAGGAGTTCCTTCAGCAATCAACAAACCATCGACCAATACAAAAACACGTTTTGCATAATTAGGTACCAAATCGACTTCGTGAGTGGATATTATAATGGTTATTCCCTCTTCATTAAGTTCTTTTAATAATTTAGTTAGATTTGTAACTCCCTGAGGGTCTAGTCCTGCAGTCGGTTCATCCAATACCATAACTTCAGGTTTCATTGCAAGAATTCCTGCAATAGCAACTCTTTTCTTTTGACCTCCACTTAAATGGTGAGGTGCTTTTTTTTCAAAACCTGTCATTCCAACACGAGCAAGAGCTTCTTCAACCCTATCCTGGACTTCTTCCATAGGCAATCCCAAGTTAAGAGGTCCGAATGCAACATCTTCTTCAACTGTTGGAGCAAATATCTGATCATCAGGATTTTGAAATACAATTCCAACCTTTTGTCTGAATTTAAGTAGAGATTTCTTATCATATTTCAATTCTTCGCCATCAATGAATACCTGTCCTTCATCAGGCTCATAAATTCCATTCAAATGTAAAAATAAAGTTGATTTTCCAGCACCGTTTTTACCTAAAAGAGCAACCATCTCACCTTTTTCAACTTTAAGGCTAACTCCTTTAAGTGCTTGATAATCAGCATTATAAGAATATTTTAAATTTCTAACTTCTAACATTTTATTCCCCCTTTTTTCGTGGCTCATAAATAGGTAATTCTCCGGTGTAGCCTCTAGAGTCTAAAGAGTGCTGAAGTGTTTCACTTTTATCCAGAGACCTCAAAAATATTGTACTTGCAAGAGCTCCTAAAGACTTGAAAGATCCAAAATATGTACTATATCCCAAACGGGTTTCCTGTGCTTTCTGCATAGTGTCAATTTCATTTAAGAATATGAAAATTGAATTATACATCAAAAGTGCAATTTCAATTACAACTCTAGGAACTTTCATAGTAGCCAGACAATTTAAGATTTTTGCTATTGGAGTGGTTAAAGCTAAAAATCCTAGCAATGGCAGACATCCGATAACCCTAAAGAATGTGTAAACCCCATAATGAAGGGAATCTGTTGTAACTACGATGCCCCAAATACCTGTTTCAAAAATGACTTCTCCTTTTCCAAAGAAAAATATTAAAAATAAACATGTCAGAACTACAAAAACCATCGGAATGGATAAGAATTTTAAATATGACCTAAAATTTATCTTTGCAATTGCTAAAATTACGATAGACATTACAATGAAGATAAATACATCAAAATACAGATTATCAAGAGCTAATGTTAAAACTAACAAGAAAATTGTCAGAAACAATTTAAAGTAAGGATTAGTTTCAGTTAATTCATTATGATGCGCAATATAATCCATATCAAATTTCATAAAATCACTAAAAATAGAAAATAATAAAGAAGAAAAATTATTCTTCTTTACCTTGTCCTCTCCAGTAACCGAAGAAGTAACCAATAATGATTGCTCCTATAGCTGCTTGAAGAGCAAATAATAAACTTTCAATTTCTCCACTTGGTGGTTCCCATATTGAAGATGCCCAAGGGGTAAAACCGGATGATTCAACAGCTTCACCAGCTGCATCGTCAGATCCACCAAAGTAACCGTCATCTTCACCATGACCATGATACATTGCTAATGGTGCGATGAAAATGATTGCACAAATTATTGCTAAAATTATTAATGTTGATGTTTTCATTTAATCACCTTAAGCTTCATTAGGAGCTAATGCATTAAGTTTATTTAATAATTTTGGTTTGTATGCTTTTAATCTGTCCCATATGATAACAGTTAAAATACCTTCACCAATAGCTAATGGCACTTGAGTTACTGCAAAGATAATTAAGAAATTAGTTAAAGCAGTACCAAAAGTAGGAGCTGGGAAAGCGAAAGCTAATTGGAATGAAGTAGCTACATAAGTTAATAAGTCACCTAAAAATGCTGCAAAGAATACTGCAATAGTTGATGAAATATTAACTTTAGTTAAACCTTTGTATACAATCCAAGCTACTAAAGGACCAACAATTCCCATAGATACAATGTTTGCGCCTAATGTAGTTAATCCACCGTGAGCAAGTAAAAGTGCTTGGAAGATAAGTACAATAGTTGCTAAAACTGCAGTTACAGCAGGTCCGAATAATGCTGCACCTAATCCGTTACCACAAGGGTGAGAACAACTTCCAGTAACAGAAGGTAATTTCAAAGATGATAAGATGAACATGAATGCACCACTTACAGCAAGTAAAGCTTTGGATTCAGGTGTTTCATCTACGATTTTTTTAATTTGGTAAATACCAAAAGCTACAAATATGATTGCTACAACAAACCATATTATACACCATTGTAATGGTAAATACCCTTCCATAATATGCATAAATAATTTCCTCCAAATAACCTATCAATATAGATTGATAATTAAGTCAATAAAAACTTAAATTAAAATTAATAATTATTAAAGTTTTATTGATAATGGTATTATATACTTTATTATATATAAATATTATTAGTAATACAGTAAACAA